>JAZOSP010000128.1:0-22172 GCA_045657165.1 Eubacteriales bacterium | reverse complement strand
GGGAGGAGTAGCGCGCTTTTGTACGGCAAGAGAGGGGGCGGCAGGTGTAAGCCCCTCGGCAGAGCGTGTGAAGGTAGCCCCGCAGTATTCGGGAAGAACGGCGACGAGCCTATTAGACCCCGACGGTCGCTCCGTTATAGCATACGAGGGAGATTTTTCTCCGAATTTGGGTGGTACCGCGTTAACTACGCCCCAAACGGCTTCTCGCCGTTTGGGGCTTTTCTATTTTGTAAACATGAAAGGATGAAAAAATGAGAAAAGAGCTTGCAAAAAACTATAATCCTGCGGAATTTGAGGACAGAATTTATAAGGAGTGGTGCGACAGAGGCTACTTTTCGCCCGATAAGGACAAGAAGAAGCCTGCCTTCTCTATAGTTATCCCGCCGCCCAACGTTACGGGTCAGCTTCATATGGGACACGCGCTTGACGAAACTCTCCAAGACATCCTCGTGCGCTCGAAGCGCATGAAGGGCTACTCTACCCTTTGGGTGCCCGGCACCGACCACGCGGGAATTGCCACGCAGATAAAGGTTGAGGAAAGACTCAGGGTTGACGAGGGCCTTTCGCGCTACGACCTCGGCAGAGATAAATTCCTTGAGCGCGTATGGGCGTGGAAGGATTCCTACGAGGCACGCATTACGGGTCAGCTTAAAAAGCTCGGTGCGTCCTGCGACTGGTCAAGGCAGCGCTTTACTATGGACGAGGGCTGCTCGCGAGCGGTTCGCGAGGTGTTCGTAAACCTTTACGAGAAGGGACTTATTTACAGAGGACACAGAATAATCAATTGGTGCCCTCGCTGTCTTACCGCCCTCTCCGACGCTGAGGTTGAGTATAAGGACCAGCCCGGCAGCTTCTGGCATATCAAGTATCCCATAAAGGGCGAGTGTGGCTACGTTGAGATTGCAACCACCCGTCCCGAAACCATGTTCGGCGACACCGCCGTTGCGGTAAACCCCGATGACGAGGCAACGAAGCACCTTATCGGCAAAACGCTTATCCTGCCCCTTGTCGGCAGAGAGATTCCCGTCATTGCAGACGACTACGTTGAGATAGGATTCGGTACCGGCTGCGTTAAGATTACCCCCGCCCACGACCCGAACGACTTCCTCGTCGGTCAGCGTCATAATCTTGAGCAAATTAAGGTAATGAACGACGACGCCACGATGAACTCCTACGCCGGCAAGTACGAGGGCATGGACAGATACGCCTGCCGCAAGGCACTCGTCAACGACCTTGAGGCTGAGGGCTACCTTGTAAAGACCGAGCCGCACGACCACAACGTGGGCACCTGCTACCGCTGCGGCACGACGGTTGAGCCTCTGACGAGCGACCAGTGGTTTGTCAAGATGAAGCCGCTTGCGGCTCCCGCTATCAAGGCGGTCGAGGACGGCTCGATAAGCTTCGTTCCCGAGAGATTCTCGAAGAACTATTTCAATTGGATGAACAATATCCATGACTGGTGCATTTCCCGCCAGCTCTGGTGGGGACACAGAATCCCTGCGTTTTACTGCGACTCGTGCGGCAATATGGAGGTATCCAAGGAGGATATTACGGTCTGCCCGAAGTGCGGAGGTGCTGTCCGTCAGGAGGAGGACGTGCTTGATACGTGGTTCTCCTCTGCACTTTGGCCCTTCTCTACTCTCGGCTGGCCCGACGCGACCGAGGACCTTAAGAGATACTACCCCACCGACGTGCTTGTTACAGGCTACGATATTATCACCTTCTGGGTTTCCCGTATGATTTTCTCGGGACTTGAGCATATGGGCGAGAAGCCCTTCTCCACCGTATTCATTCACGGTCTTGTCCGCGACGCGCAGGGCAGGAAGATGTCGAAGTCGCTTGGCAACGGCATTGACCCCCTCAAAGTTATTGAGGAGTACGGCGCAGACGCGCTTCGCTTTGCACTCGCGACTGGTAACGCGCCCGGCAACGATATGAGATTCTCCGACGAGAAGATTGAGTCGGCAAGAAACTTTGCAAACAAGCTCTGGAACGCCTCGAGATTCGTGCTTATGAATCTCACGGAGGACGACTCCGAGCTTCTCGGACTTCCCGACGAGTGCGATATGACGCTCGAGGATAGATGGATTCTCTCGCGCTTCAATTTACTTGTCAAAACCGTAAACGATAACCTTGAGTCGTTTGAGCTTGGAGTTGCTCTTGCAGAGATTTATTCATTTACTTGGGACACCTTCTGCGATTGGTATATCGAGATGGTAAAGAGCCGTATTTTTGACACGGGTGCCTCCTCTCTTGCCGCAAAGCGCGTGCTCGTATACGTTCTTTCGGGAATTCTCAAGCTTCTTCATCCCTATATGCCGTTCATTACCGAGGAGATTTACCAGGCACTTCCTCACACCGACGAGTCGATAATGATATCCGCGTATCCCGAATACTCCGAGTCACTCGTATACAAGGCAGAGGAGGAGGACGTTGAGCGCATTATCACCTGTATCAGCGCTATTCGCGCACGCCGTGCAGAGATGAACGTGCCGCCCTCGAAGAAGGCGAAGCTCTACGTTGTAACGAAATACTCGGAAACCTTCCGCCGTGCCTCGAAGATTCTCGAGAAGCTCGCCTCTGCCTCCGAGGTAATTCTCACAGACGGCTACGAATCCGACGACGCGGTAGCTATTGCAACCGACGCGGGCAGCCTCTTTATTCCTCTTGCCGAGGTTATAGACTTTGAAAAGGAAAGGGCCCGTCTTACTGCCGAGATGAAAAAGAACGACGGCGAGATAGAAAGGCTTGAGAAAAAGCTCTCGAACGAGGGCTTTGTAGTCAAAGCACCCGCCGCAGTTATCGAGGGTGAACGAACAAAGCTTGCAAAATACCTCGAGGTGCGCGCCTCGCTCACAGCGGCACTGGAGAAGCTCGGATAATGGATAAAAAAATCGAGAAAAACGAAGGCGAGCCTCTCACCGTCATATTCTCGGGCAGCTACGAGGACACGCCAGAGAATGCAGCTATTACGGTTGACGAGGGCATAGTTGAGATTGCGGAAAACGCCTTTCGCGACTTTGAGTACCTTGAGTCGGTTACCCTGCCTCGCTCTGTTAAGAGAATTTCGGCGTGCGCCTTTGCAGGCTGCAAAAAGCTTCGTCGCGTGGTATTGAGTACAGGGCTTGAGGAGATTCTAGACGAGGCGTTTTCGTCCTGCCCTGCCCTTACCGAAATAGTCATTCCCGACACCTGTAAAAGAATAGGCGAGGGTGCGTTTGAGGGCTGCGCCTCACTCACGCGCATAAAGCTCTCAGAGTCCGTCTCAATGATTGGCTCGTGCGCCTTTGCCTACTGCTTTAACCTAACGCACGTCACAATTCCTGACAGCTGTATTCTCGTCGAATTCAACGCCTTTGCCTACTGCTTCTCGCTTGAATCGGTAAAGCTTTCAGCAAATATGGGGCTGATTGACGAATCGACCTTCGAGGGCTGTCGCTCCTTAAAAGATGTTGATTTGCCAACCAAGCTTGTCAAAATCGGACGCAGAGCCTTTAAGGGCTGCTCATCTCTCGCTTCAATAATTCTTCCGTTCGGTGTTAAGAGCATAGGCTTTGACGCCTTTGCCGACTGCACCTCATTATCACGTATAGCCATACCGAAGGACCTCACTGAAATTGAGGATGACGACGCATTTTGCGGCTGTGACTCACTGACGGATATTTCCTTTGGCGGCAGCCGCGAGGGGTGGGAGCTCCTTTTACACGGCAAGGCGCTTACCGTCGCGCGAGGTGACTCCTCGCTCTTTACACCCCGAATACACTTTCTGAATATCACAGCCGATATGGCGAAGGGAAGCTGATTATGAAATACAAATGTCTCGTGCTTGACCACGACGACACCGTTGTCAACAGCACCGCCACCATTCATTTCCCCTGCTTTATGCAATATCTTGGCGAGCTTTACCCTCATCTTGTGAAAAACTACACCCTTGAGAGCTATTTCATAAAGAATTTTCACCCCGGTGTAATTTCGCTTTTCCGCGACGAAATAGGACTTAGCGCCGAGGAGATGGCGGCAGAGGAAGCCTATTGGTCAAATTACGTGAAGGGGCACGTGCCTACCGCCTACCCGGGAATCCGCGAGATAATCGAACGCTTCAAGGCCGAGGGCGGCATTATTGCAGTTGATTCTCACTCATACACCGAATATATAAAGCGAGATTACGAGAAAAACTCGCTACCCACCCCCGACGTCATATACGGCTGGGATATCCCGAATGAGCAAAGAAAGCCTGCGCCCGACACCCTTTTTGATATAATGGAGAGGTTTTCTCTTTCCCCCACGGAGCTTTTGGTGGTTGACGACTTAAAGCCCGGGTACGATATGGCACGCGCAGCAGGCTCCCACTTCGCCGCTGCCGGCTGGGCTTACGACGTACCGCTCATCGAGGATTTTATGCGCAAGAATTGCGACTACTATCTTAAAACGGTAGAGGAGCTTTCGGCACTTCTATTTGACTGAAATAAAGCCTGTCGCATGCGGCAGGCCTTATTTTTTGCATATAATGCTTGTATTTCAGATGAAAAAATGGTAAAATTATATAAACAGCTCCGTGACGGCGACATATAATGAATTATTATGTCCGGTGGAGGTGATTTCTTGGAGGAATATATGGCAGAGATAGATTTAAGCAAAATAAATACTCTCATAGACACCTCGCCTACCATGGCTATAAGAATGGCGGAAATCGAATATCACTCGAGAATAGGCGAGATAGCGAGAAAAATCGGCGACGACGAAAAAATTAAGATAGTGCTTCTCGCAGGGCCCTCGGGCTCGGGAAAAACGACGAGCGCAAATTTGCTTTGCGACGCTATTGAGGCGCAGGGTGAGGCGGCAATGGTAGTGTCGCTCGACAACTTCTACCGAAGCTGCGACGACCCCGAATACCCAAGGCTCGAGGACGGCACGCTTGACTACGAGTGTCCCGAGGCTTTGCGGCTTGACCTACTCTCCGAGGCGCTCGTGAAAATCGCCGAAAATATGCCCTATGACATACCGAGATACGACTTTAAGGCGGGGGCGTGTGTGGAAATTCAGCATTATCCCCCTATCGGTCACGGCTGCGTTATTATTGAAGGACTGCACGCACTCAACCCTAAAATCAGAGAAAGGCTACCCGAGGAGAGTCTGCTCAAAATCTTTATCAGCGTATCCACAAACGTAAACGATGACGGCGAGAGAATACTCTCGGGACGTAAGATAAGGTTCGCAAGGCGATTGGTGCGCGACAGCATTTACCGCGGCGCCGACGCCGAAAGAACTCTCGATATGTGGCACGACGTGCTCGCCGCCGAGGACGTTTATCTGTATCCCTACAAGAGTGATGCGGATATTGCGTTCAACACCTTCCATCTCTTCGAGCTCTCGGCTATGCAACCGTTCGTGACGAGACTTATCTCCGAGGAGCTGGCAGAGCGAAGTCAATATGCCTGCGTCGTTCTCTCCGCTATGAAGAAAATCAAGCCGATTGATTACGGTATAATACCGAACAACTCACTTATTCGCGAGTTTATTCCCGGCGGAATATACGAGGATTTATATTAAAAAAACGAGTGTCAGAATGCTCTGACACTCGTTTTTTCTCCACACGGGGTAGGACTATATAAGCTTTATAAGATTCGACGAGGCAGTTTCAACCTCAAGCCCCGGCTCTATCGACTTGAGAAGCTCGTAGAAATAACCCGTTACGGGCTGCTCGGTGAAATAGTGACCTGCCTCGACAAGATTAATGCCCATCTCGGCAGCCTCCTCCATAAGATTATAGCTTATCCTGCCCGATACGTAGGTATCAGCGCCTGCCTCTATTGCCGCCTTGACAAAATCCTTGCCGTCGCCGCCAAGAACCGCAACACGCCCCACGGTATTATAGCCGTCGGCATACCTTATGCTGTCAGCAGAGAGGAGCTCCTTGAGTCTATATGCGAAATCCTCAAGACTCGACTCCTCGTCAAGAGTTCCTATCCTTCCCATAAAGCCCTCACCAAACGGCACGGCGTCACCTATTCCGATAACCTCACAGAGCAGGTCGTTAACACCTCCCACGACCTTGTCGGCTCTCGTGTGGAAGGAGAAAACGCTCACTCCGTTTGCGAGAAGCTTGATGACCTTTCTTCCAATATGATTATCAGAGGATACCGAGCCGAGCGGCTTAAATATAAGCGGATGATGAGATACTATAAGGTCAAAGCCCGACTCTATCGCGTAATCGACGATTTCCTCGGTCACGTCAAGGCAGGCAAGCACCCTGTGAACCTCTGCCGAGTCGTCCTGACAGCACATAATGCCGTCGTTATCCCAATCCTCGCGAAGCTCCTCGGGAATTTTTTCGGTAAGCTTAAGGTATAGCTCCTTTACTGTCATATTGCACCTCTCTTATAGGTATTTTTCGAGACACGGGGACTCCCCAAGCCCGCCCAAAAAGGCAAGAACATCAGCGAGCACCCCGCGCTCAGCAAGAGCGCCTTCGCCCTTGCCGCGCACAGCTCGCGAGAGCGAGGCGGCGCGTGCATAAAGATATCCTACCCGCGCGTCGCGCTCCTCAGGGCGCGTATCAGGGCAGCCGATTTCAGCCTCAGACGGCGAAATTTCGCGCACGCCCCCCGTGTAATTTGCCAAAAGGCAAACGTAATATTTCCCTGTCTCGTATGTGTAGCGCTCATCGGATACGTGAAAGCCGTGCGAGGCAAGGTAAGAGCGCAGGTGCGCCTGACGCGTCATAGGCTGTAAAATCAAATTTATTTTAGGGTCGGCAAGATAGGGCGCGCGCTCAATTATATCAGAGATAAGCTCGCCACCCATACCGCAGATGGCAAAGTCGGTAATACCGAGGCCCGAGAGAGCCGCAGCACCGTCAGTAAGATAAAAATCTATACTGTCAGAATATCCTGCCGACTCGGCGTTTCGCCTCGCGGACTCAAGCGGCCCTGCGTTCACGTCCGAGCAAACGGCGTGCGATATCCGCCCTGACTCAAGCAAAAAGAGCGGCAGGTACGCGTGGTCGGGGCCGATATCGGCAAACAACGCGCCCTGCCGCACGAATCCTGCCGCCGAGCAAAGGCGCGAATTCAGTATAGTCTTCTTCATTATTTTGTGAGAAGATAATCGTTGATTTTCTTAACGAGCTCGTCGGCGTTAGTACCGTGAACAAGGCAAGCGTCCTCAATAGACTCGCCTCTCGAATGAGGGCAACCGAGGCAGTGCATACCAATCTCAAAGAAAAACTTTGCGGTATTTACGTCGTGGTCGAGAATATCACCGATAAGAGTGTCTTTAGTAACGGTCATTTTTTTACTTCCTTTCTTGCTGTACGGTAATAGTATAGCACACCCTTAAAAGAAAATCAATATTTATTTTTAAGTTGCTATTTACATTTCATGGCTTTTATGGTAAAATATATTCGATATAAAACTTGAAAGGCTTGTTTTTATGATAGTTGCGCTTGAAGAAGCGAAAAGACGGCTCTCTGCCCTTTACGACGTGATAGGAGAGCTTAAAAATCAGTTGAGAATAGACGAGGCTAAGGAAAGATGTGCCGAGCTCGAGCGAGAGACGCTCGTCGAGAATTTCTGGAGCGACGCTGAAAAATCCTCAAAAAAGCTACAGGAGATAAAGCAGCTTAAGGACAAATTCGAGAGCTACGAGGCTCTTGCCGCAAGACTTGACGACGCCTTTACCCTTTGCGAGATGGCAATTGAGGCCGGGGATGAGGACTCGGTCGACGAGGTTCTCGCAGATACAGATTTTATAGAATCAGAGGCGGAGAAAAAGAGAATCGAGGTTCTCCTCTCGGGCCCGTACGATAAAAATAACGCCATAGTTTCCTTCCACCCGGGTGCCGGCGGCACCGAGGCGCAGGACTGGGCGTCTATGCTTTACAGAATGTACACTCGCTGGGGCGAGAAGCGAGGCTTCACGGTCAAGCTTATTGATTGGCTCGACGGTGACGAGGCAGGTCTTAAATCCGCAACAATTATGATTGAGGGCGCGAATGCCTACGGATATCTTAAGAGCGAAAACGGAGTTCACCGCCTTGTCAGAGTTTCCCCCTTCGACTCCTCCGGCCGCCGTCACACGTCTTTTGCCTCGGTTGAGGTTATGCCAGAGTTTGACGACGACGACACGATAGTAATACGCGACGAGGATATCGAGGTCACAGCGCACCGTTCATCCGGTGCCGGCGGTCAGCACATCAACAAGACCGACTCGGCTATTCGTATAGTTCACAAGCCGACGGGGATAGTCGTTGGCTGTCAGACCGAGCGTAGCCAGCTTCAGAACAAGGAAACAGCAATGAAAATGCTCCGCGCGAAGCTGATGGAAATCAAAATTCGCGAAAAGCTTGACAGAATTGAGGACATTCAGGGAAATAAGGCGAATATCGAATGGGGCAGCCAGATACGCAGCTACGTATTTATGCCCTACACGCTCGCAAAGGATACTCGCACAGGCTTTGAGGACGGCAATATCGACTCTGTAATGGACGGAAATATCGACGGCTTCATCAACGCATATCTGAAGCATATCTCTGGAAATTCCGAGCAATAACTAAAGAATAAAAAAACTGCGAAAATTTCGCAGTTTTTTTATTTTCTGAAGCCCTTGATAATCCCCTCAAGTCTCTCGGTGTCTATTCTCTTCTTTCTCCCCTTGACGGTGAGGGTGAGATTTTCGGGGCGAAATATCATATCAGCGAGCTCG
Organism: Eubacteriales bacterium; assembly: GCA_045657165.1. GTDB lineage: Bacteria > Bacillota > Clostridia > Oscillospirales > CAG-272 > UBA1740. The sequence continues at coordinate 13,469 of JAZOSP010000128.1, read as the reverse complement.
GATATTCGTCGTGGGGTAATTTTTTTATAAACCTCAGCCCGCTCCTCAATGCTTGAATAGCCGGCGCACATTACGTGATTGTCGTACGCGAAGGTGAAATTCGTGTCACGGGGGTCATCATAGAGCATTTTGGCATTAGTAACGTAGCCCGCCTTCATCATTCCCTCCTCGGCTGGCGGAGTTCTCACAAGCCCATCGAGTATCGAGAGCGCAAGCTCGACCGAGTCGTAAAGCGCGCCCTCCCTTACCTCATAGCTAAAGGCAAGGCTACCGATATTTTTATACCTCTCGGCAGCGCCCGAAATATCGTAGCAGAGCCCGCGCTTCTCACTCATCTCGATAAAGAAGCGCGAATTGTATCCGCCGAAGAGAATATCATAAAGAATATCGCTCTCGGCAACGCTGATACGGCTCATATCGAGGTCAAAATTAAAGCGAACCATTGTAAAATCGGCGCTTTTGATTGCAACCTTCCCCTCTCTTTTGCCGAATTTTTCGCACACGGGTGCGACGTTACAGTGTTTTTCACCCTCAAAAACAGGTGCCTCGCCCACAAGCTCCGCAAGAGCCTCAATATCCTCATCAGAGAATGCGCCCGTCACGTAAATAAACAAGTTTTCGGGGGTGAATATTCGCTTTCTGTAGCTTTCAAGGCGCGCACGCGTGACCTTTGCAACAGTACTCGCCGTGCCGGTGATTGGGCGAGCGAGCGAGGTTCCCCCGTAAACTATGCCTCCCGCAAACGTCGAGAGCGAGCTTTTGTCATCGGACTCGCGTATCTCAGCCTTTATTCGCTCACGCTCGGTGCTAATCTCCGCGCTTGGCAGCTTTATCTCAGAAAAAAGTTGCGATATTATTTTGCTACCGCAGCCAAAGCTCTCCGCGGCACCCGATACGTAAAACTGCACCATCTCGCTGTAGGTCGAGGCGTTGAATTCTATGCCAAAGCGGTCAAGGGTGGGATAAAGCTCGCCGCCCATAATGTAATTCACGTTTCTTATCGCCACGTGCTCAAGAAAATGAGTTATTCCCGACTCTCTCTCCGACTCGTACATACTGCCCGCACGAACGAAAAGCGATATAAAAAAGCTGTGCACGGCGGGATTTTTATATGAGTAGACCCTTATGCCATTTTTTGCCACAGTACATTTTTCGCGCTCCATTTTCGCACCTCCTCATCTTAATACTATAGGACAAAAACACCGAGACAGCGGCTGCCTCGGTATTCAAATTTATCATTCGCTTGTGTAGTATCTGCCGTATTTGTAATATCTACCGTACCGGCCGTATTTGCCGTACCTGCCGTATTTTCCGCCGCCAAGGTTAGCACTCGTGACAACGAAGCCCATAAGTGAAGTCTTCGAGAAGCTCATATGGCTCATCGTAGTTTCGAGGTCTATCTTGGTTGTGCTGTTTTGTCTTATGGCAAGAATCATACCGTCAAGACTGCCCGACACCGCGAGCGAGTCGGTAACCTCGTTAACGGGCGGAAGGTCAACTATGATTATGTCGTATTTCTTACGCAGCTCGGTAACAAGAGCCTCCATTGTGTGCGAGCCGAGCAGCTCGGAGGCATTGTCGCGCCCCTTGCCAGCGGTAAGCACATGCCAATTCTCAAAATATCCCGACGGCTCTATCGAAAGCTCGGACGTGCCCTCAAGTACCTCAGAAAGCCCCGACACGGGTGCAAGACCGAGTCTTTTTCCGATAACAGGCTTACGCATATCGGCATCGATAAGAAGAACCGACTTATCAGCCTGTGCAAGAGTGTACGCGAGATTTATCGCAAGAGTGCTCTTTCCGTCACGGGGGTTGGGGCTCGTGATACCGACCACAAGACAGCCCTTATCCGACTCAGCAACGTTAAAGAGACTGGTTCTGAGCATCTTATAAGCCTCTGAGGCTCGGAAGGGGAGCTTATCACATATCGCCGCCTTATCATTCTCGTAAATGTAGTCGAGATTGCGAGGCCTGGTAAAAATACATCTCACGCGCTTTTTATTGTCACTCTCGTGTCCCTCTGCCAACGTATCCTTAAGGTCAGGGATGGTAGCAAGAGTACGAACCCCGTAAGCCTCGGTAGGATACTCCTCGTCGTGTATAGTATTGTCAATGAGCTCAAGTATTATAATAACGACGCAGGCAAGAAGAAGACCGAGTACCGCACCTATGAGAGTGTATCTCGTAACGTTCGGAGAGTGCTTTGACGTAGGTAAAATACCCTTTTGAACGACACGCACCGAGCTGCCCTCAAGAATACTTGATATTCTACCCGGCAAAACCTCGGTTACTGCATTTGCAATCTTCTCCGCTTCCTCGGGACTTGGCGCCACAACGCTCACGTAGAACACCTCAGTGTCGTTAACCGAGCCGGCGGATATCATACCGAGGAGCTGACGGTAATTGTAGGGAACACCGCTTGCCTCTATTACGAGATTAAGCGTATCGGGAGTTTCAAGAATAGCCACGTATGTATCAACGAGCTTTTTCGCCGCCTCAATCTCGGCGTTGGTAATATTGCCGTTATTTGACGAGCTGTTTGAGGTGTTATTAACGTACATTTTTGCAGTACTTGCATACGTTGGAGTTATGAAAAACTTTGCGTAAACGAATGAGCCGGCGGCGAATACCGCAGCGGCAAGTATGACAATCCACAGATGATGAAGCAGCGCCTTAAGCAGAAATCCGATATTAATCTCATATTCTTGCTTTTTGGTCATAATTCAATCCTTCCTTTTTCCCGTTTTGCGCACGCCCCTGTATTTACAAGCGGCGACTTATAGAGAAAGCCGATTTAACGAACTATTGTTAATTATATCATAGCTCCGAAAATTTTGCAAGGGTCAAAATGTTTTTTTGCGCACGCAGTGCAAAATATTTTATTTTGCGACACGGGTCAGCAAAAAAATCGGTTGACAAATACACCTTTTTGTTGTAAAATATACAGGAGTCGTAAGAGAGGATTTACTTATGCTGCCACAAGGCTTTCAGGATAAAATGAAAAAACTGCTCGGCGATGAATACCTGAGCTTTGAGCAAGCTCTTTGCGCGCCCGCCGTACGGGGTGTCAGAATAAACCGAATAAAAAGCGGAGATCGCAACGATATCCCAGGACTCGGCGTGCACACGAGGCTCTCTTACACCGAGGACGGCTTTATTCCGGAGCCGTGCGACGGCATAGGAACGACTGCGGCACACCACGCAGGCATGATATACGTCCAAGATCCGGGGGCTATGGCAACCGTAAACGCTCTTGATGTGAAACGTGGCTGGTGGGTGCTCGATTCCTGCGCCTCGCCCGGAGGCAAATCGGCACAGCTTGCTGCCAAAATAGGAGACGATGGCTTCCTTCTATCTAATGAATACGTACCGAAGCGTGCGAAAATACTCGTTGGAAATCTCGAAAGACTCGGTGTGAAAAACGCACTCGTCACCTCACTCGACACATCAGAGCTACCGAGACTGTTTTCAGAGGCGTTCGACCTCGTTTTATGCGACGCTCCCTGTTCGGGAGAGGGGATGTTCAGAAAAAACGATGAGGCAATAAGCGGCTGGAGCGAAGAAAACGTGGTGGCGTGTGCCGAAAGGCAGACCGAAATACTCAAAAACCTTCACTCGCTCGTGAAGTGGGGCGGCTATCTCCTTTATTCCACCTGCACCTACTCACCCGAGGAAAATGAGCTGGTAATAGAACGGTTTCTTACCGAGCACGAGGAGTTTTCTCTTGTTCCCGTTCGTGATACGCTTTGTGCCGTTACGGCCGACGGTGTCATACCCGATGGCAAAACAAGAGACGATCTACGGCTGTGTAGACGATTCTATCCCCACATTTCTCCCGGAGAGGGTCAGTTTATTGCCCTCATGAAAAAACGCGAAAAACAGCCGAACAAGCAAACTATACTTTACAAAGAAGCAACTTTTACACCCAACAGAACCGAGGAATCTATTATAAAAAGATTCTTATCCGACAATTTGACATCAGTACCCGAGGGCAGATTTATAAAACAAGGCGAGTGCGTGTCAATTATATCACACGACTGCCCCGTGCCACCTCGCTCAGTATTCATGCCCGGGGTTATGCTGGGAGAGATTCGGAAGGGGATTTTCCACCCTCATCACCATTTCTTTTCAGCATACGGTGCTCTTATGAAGCGCGCCCTCAATCTCAAGTACGGTGACCCCCGTGTTAAAAAATATCTGCGCGGCGAGGAAATTGACGCGGGAGATGAGATAACCGACGGCTGGTGCGTTATATGCTACGAGGGCGCACCGCTTGGCGGAGGAAAATGTGTCGGCGGTAGAATAAAAAATCATTATCCCAAGGGATTAAGAAATAATTAATATAAGAGGAAGAAAAAATGGAAAAAATTCTTGCAAACGTAAACGGTACACCTATCACCGAGGCTGAGGTTGACAGATTCATCGCGGGGCTCGGTCAGAGAGCACAGACCTACAACACCCCCGAGGGCAGAAAGATAGTTCTCCAGCAGCTGGTAAGCAACAAGCTTATACTCCTTGACGCAAAGAGAAATCTCCTCGAGGCAGAGCCCGAGTTCAAGGCGGAGCTCGCAAGACTGCGCGACAATCTTCTCGTAAGCTATGCCAGCGACAAAATTATATCAGGTGTCAGAGTCACCGACAAGGAAGCGTCGGAATACTACGAGGCGAACAAGGAAAAATTCACGACAGGCGAGAGTGTCAATGCAAGCCACATTCTCGTTGAAAGTGAGGATTTGGCAAAGGAGCTAATCGAAAAAATTAACACGGGTGCCATTTCCTTCGAGGACGCAGCAAAAGAATATTCCACCTGCCCCTCAAAGGAAAACGGCGGCAATCTCGGCGATTTCAGCAAGGGACAGATGGTTCCCGAGTTCGACTCCGCGGTATTTTCGATGACCGAGGGCGAGCTTGGAAGCGAGCCCGTTAAAACGCAGTTCGGCTATCACGTAATCAAGCTCAACTCAAAAAAGCCGAGCGAGACTATGCCCTTTGAAAATATAGCAGAGGATATCAAGGACGCCCTTCTTAACGAGAAGCGCCGCAAAGCATACGAGAGCAAAATCAATCAGCTCAAAATCCTCTACCCCGTTGACGTGATGATATGACAGACGAGCGAGAGCTGCTAAAAAACCGACTCACTGAGCTGGCGCGCAAATCATATGGCTCGGACGTTTTCACCTTTACCGATTTTTTAGGTCTTGCGGAGCAGGACGCATTTCTTGAGGTAAAGAAAAAAATACATCCTATCCCCTACACAGAGTTTGGCGGCGCAGACGGTGCAGAGCGCATTATGGTGCGCTTTGGCTCTCCCGTAGAGCTCGGTTATGAGATTCCGTTTCCTATCGCCACATTAAAGGTTGAGCCGCTGTCGCAAAAATTTGCCGACAGGCTAACCCACAGGGATTTTCTCGGAGCGATACTGAATCTCGGAATAGCGCGCGAAAAGCTCGGAGATATAGTTATAATCGACAACGTAGGCTACGTTTTCGCCTCTGAGGATATCTCGGATTATATATTGCGTGAGCTATCAAGAGTCAAGCACACAGACGTGAAGGTGACGGTAACCGACACCCTGCCAAGCGGCAGCCTCTACCGAACCGAGCAAAAGCGGATTCAGCTTGCAAGCGAAAGGCTTGACGCTATAATTGCAAAATCGCTCGGGCTCTCGCGCGACGAGTCGCTCACTCTTTTCAAAAGGGGGCTTGTCTTCGTCTCCGGCAGACAGATTGACTCTCCCTCGCATACACCTAAGGAGGGCGACGTCATCAGCGTTCGCGGCCACGGCAGAATGATTTATCGCGGCGCAGACTCAACAACTCGCAAGGGCAAGCTTAGCGTAACCGTAGAGATGTACGTATAATTGCAAAAACACCGATTTTCACTTTGAAAATAGGTGTTTTTATTTGTTTTTTACCATTTTATGCCCCGAAAGCAGCATCTATGATATCCTCGGCACGGGTGGCAAAGGTATCGGCACCCGCCAAGCTTAAGCACTCCTTTTCTCTAAAGCCCCAAAGCACGGCTATACATCTGCCGGCACCAAACGCCTTGGCAAACCTCACGTCAACCTCCGAGTCGCCGACGTAGCAAATCTCATCGGTACGGCAGGACAAAAGCTCGGGGATATCGCCGATAGCCTCACCAGAGGGCTTGAGAGGCGCGCCCTCTCTGCCGCCTCGCACGACCGAAAATCTATCACCGAAGAAATGCTTAACCGCCATCTTGGTTGCAGTGTCGGGCTTGTTGGAAATCACGGCGAGGGCTATACCGCGAGCAGCGAGTGAATCAAGAAGCTCGCACACCCCCGGGTAAATCGCAGTCAAATGATACGGGTCGCTGTCATAGTCGGGCACGTACTCTCTGAAAAGCTGCTCCGCCATAGAATCATCATCAATTCCACGGTAGACAAGCGCTCTTTTTATAAGAAGCCTTGCACCGCTACCAACGAAGCTCTTGCACTCCTCGGCGCTTACGGGCTCTATTCCGTGTCTCACCAGAGTTCTGTTCAAGTAGTAGGTTATAGTTTCTATCGTATTAAGAAGCGTGCCGTCAAGGTCAAAAACACAGGCTTTAATCATCCTCTTCCTCCTTAACCGATTTTTGTAAGCCTTGCAAAGGTTGCCATAAGCTTCTTCACGCTGCCCGAGTCAAACTTCACCTCGTAGAGCACGTCACCGCCCATATCCTTTGCCGAGACTATCGTGCCGGCACCGAACATAGCGTGCATAACGCGAGTGCCCGGTGCAAGCCTTTCAATACCGTATCCCGCAGCACCCGAGGGCCTTTTCTTCGCCGCAATTTCGGGTGCGCGGCGCATTTCTGTAAAGCTTGTCTCGTTTGCAGGATAGCTCCTTTTCGGCGGCGTACTTATACCCGAGCGCGGCGGCACTCTGCGAGGGGCGTCCTCGGAGATAAGCTCGCGAGGTATCTCAGCTCCCACAAAGCGCGAGATTGGATTATAGCTCGTCTTTCCGTACATCATACGGTTTTTCGCGTGAGTGATAATAAGCATTTCCTTTGCGCGCGTGATGGCAACGTAGGCGAGCCTTCGCTCCTCGCTCATCTCCGCCTCCTCGCCGATATTCTGCTGTGAGGGGAATATTCCCTCCTCCATTCCAGCAAGGAACACCACGGGGAACTCAAGCCCCTTTGCCGCGTGTACCGTCATAAGCACCACGGCGTCTGAGTTCTCATCGTATTTGTCTACGTCGGTGATGAGCGAGATTTCCTCAAGGAATCCGTGAAGCGTGGGCTCCTCCTCGGTCTCTGCTACGCGCGCCTCGTACTCTACGGCGGCGCTTATGAACTCCTCAACGTTCTCGATTTTTCCCTCACCCTCGAAGCCCTCGCCCTTTAGCATATCGCGATATCCGCTTCGAAGGAAGAGCTCGGAAATTATCTCTGACGGCAGGCTCTTTTCTGCCTTAACTCCCTCGATGAGCGCGACGAATCCGAGAAGCTTATCAGCGCTCTTCGAGAGGGCCGTAAACTCATTTGCGCGCGCCATAACCTCGTACATAGTAGAGCCGAGCGTTGACGAGAGCTCCTCTATTGCCTCGACCGTTGCGTTTCCTATCTTTCTTTTCGGCTCGTTGATAATTCTTTTAAGCCTTAGGCTGTCGCTTGGGGAAGCTGCCACCGAAAGATATGCGACCATATCCTTGACCTCCTTGCGGTCGTAGAAGCCCATATCACCTATGACTCTATACGGCACACCGCTTTTTGCAAAGCTCGTCTGAAGCGAACGACCGAGCGCGTTTACGCGGTAAAGAACGGCGTGGTCGGAGTATTTACGCCCCTCGGTTCGAACGCCGCGGGCTATCTTGTCTATTATATAGCGCCCCTCATCGTTTTGGTCGAGCGCCTCGCGCAGAAGTATCTTACTTCCCTCGCCCCTCTCGCACCACAGACTTTTTTCATGCCTGTTGCCGTTATGACTTATCACCGCGTTTGCCGCGTCAAGAATATTTCTTGTGGAGCGGTAGTTCTGCTCAAGCTTCACAACCGTTGCGTCGGGGTAGGTTTTATCAAAATTAAGAATATTCTCTATCGTTGCCCCTCGGAATTTATAAATGCTTTGGTCGTCGTCGCCAACAACCATAATATTGCGATATCCGTCCGAGAGAATCTTAGTCAGAACGAACTGTGCATAGTTTGTGTCCTGATACTCGTCAACGAGCACGTACCTGAATTTCTTCTGATAGTACTCACGCACGTCGGGGGCCGTGTCGAGAAGCTCCACGGTTTTCATTATAATATCGTCGAAATCGAGAGCATTATTCACCATCATCTTCTTCTCGTAGAGCTTGTAAATTTCAGCGATATACTTCGTCCTCGGGTCGCGCGTTATCTCGTATTCGCCAGCCCCTACAAGGGTATCCTTGGCAGCGCTTATTGCGTTGCAAACCGCCTTTGGCGCGAGGATTTTATCGCTTATACCGAGCTCGTTCATGCAAGACGTGACCATTCGCTTTTTATCGTCAGTGTCGTAAATCGAAAAGCCCTCGCGATAGCCGACCCTGTCACCGTGCTTGCGCAAAATACGAACGCAAACCGAGTGGAAGGTACCAGCCCAGATTGAATTTGCGATATCAGCGTCATCGAAGGTTTTGAGAAGCCTTTCCTTTATCTCCCTCGCCGCCTTATTTGTAAAGGTTATTGCAAGCACCGACCACGGCGGGCACGGCTCGGTTATGAACTGCGGCAATATCTCGTTTATCTCACTCACGGTAAGCGACTCTGCCGCGGAAAGCGCCTCTACGTCCTCGGGCGTAAGGTCATCCGGCACCTGCTCGGAAAAATAGGCATTGCCGTATTTTATAAGATAGGAAATTCTGTTTACGAGAACGGTGGTTTTTCCGCTACCTGCTCCCGCGAGAACGAGAAGAGGCCCCTTGGCGGTAAATACCGCCCGACATTGCTCGGGGTTCAGCCTCGAGCCGTAAGCCTTATCAAAAAGGCGTCGCTTCGCAATTATGTATTTTTCACTTAATTCCTGCATTTTAGAACCGTAACCTTGCTGTTTTTTCGCATTTCTTTTTTTGTTCGCAAAAAGTGCTACACTCTTTCATCGCCACGACTGTGCTTTTACAAAATAGCGAGCACCGAGGAAACGCAAATAGGCATATCTGCGAGTATAAATTCCCGAGCTTTACCTATCTGAAATCCGACCCGTTAAGTAAGTTTTCAACATTCCGAGCTGTTGAAAATGTGGAAAACTTTTTGTCGAAAAAATGCCGATTTACCCGAAAACTTGGTCGAAGCCTGTCCCAATTCAACAGTTTTTCAACATTCTGCCTGTTGGCCGTGTTGAAAACGCACCGGGAAATCAAAAACTCACCTTTTCCGTTTTTTGAGCTTTTAGAATTCATTTTTTGCCCAAAATGATTTTTTTCATTCATTAATTTCTGCCCCCGTTTTTGTCGGGTACAAGCTTCGCATTTTTTGCGAAGTTTTTTATTATTTCCTCTTTGAGGCATTCTTTTTTCTTGTTCCGGACGCCTTTTTCGACTCGTTTTTGCCAACCCTTGCGGTCTGCCCCGAAATACGCGCCGCCTCACGCCTTATGCGCTCGGCGTCACCGCCGAACACTCTGTCTATTTTAGAGGGCTTTTTTGGCTTTTTGGGAGACGGTGCCGAGCTGTGGACGGTACGCCTTGACGAGCCGTTTTTACCGTCGGGAACGAATCTCGAATCTCTGCCCTGACCGAATGCCGGTCTGACAAGACAACCAGGGGCTGTGCCTATCAGCTCTTCGCGTCCCGCTATTCTGAGCGCCTCGCGCACAAGATTCGCGTTCTCGGGTCTTGAATACTGAAGCAGCGCGCGCTGAAGCCGCTTTTCATGATAATCGGTGGTAACGTAAACACGCTTTCCGGTCATAGGGTGTATTCCCGTGTAATACATTACCGTCGAGATAGTACCGGGGGTGGGATAAAAGTCCTGCACCTGCTCGGGCAGGTAGCCCCATTTTTTGAGCCAAAGCGCCATCTCAACAGCGTCGTTCATCGTTGCACCGGGATGGCTTGACATAAGATACGGAACAATATATTGCTCAAGCCCTGCCTCGTCGGATAGCTCAAAGAATTTGCGCTTGAAGCTCTCAAACACCTGGACTGGCGGCTTGCCCATCATCATAAGCGCGTTTGCCGAGCAGTGCTCAGGAGCAACCTTGAGCTGCCCCGAAACGTGGCGCGACACAAGACGGCGGAAGAAGGAATCGTCCTTATCATATATAAGGTAGTCAAATCTGATACCCGAGCGAACGAACACTTTTTTTACTCCGTCTATTTTTTCTATCTCGGAGAGTAGGTGCTCGTATTCGGTATGGTCAACGCGTAAATACTTACACGGGGTGGGGGCAAGGCACTTGCGATTAGGGCAAACGCCACGCTCAAGCTGTCGCTCGCAGGAGGGGTGTCTGAAATTGGCGGTCGGTCCACCAACGTCGTTTATATAGCCCTTGAAGTCGGGTAGAGCTGCTATCTTCTTTGCCTCTGCAATAACGCTCTCCTCACTGCGTGAGCGCACCTCGCGCCCTTGATGGAAGGCTATCGCACAGAAATTGCAGGCACCAAAGCAGCCTCGGTTGTGGGTTATCGAAAACTTGACCTCGGTAATGGCAGGCACGCCGCCTACCGAGTCGTAATCAGGGTGATAATCTCTCGCATAAGGAAGCGCGTAGACCGCGTCAAGCTCCTCACGCGTAAGCGGGGGCATGGGGGGATTTTGCACGAGCATTTTATCCCCGTAATACTCAATTATAGCCTTTCCGTGTATCGAATCGTTATTTTTATACTGAACAGCAAAGGCGCGAGCGTATTTTTCCTTATCGGACTTGAGAACGTCAAAGTCCTCGGTTTCAATAGAATCAAAATGCACCGCCTCACCGCGCTTTGCAAGATACGCAGTGCCACGCACGTCGCGAATTTTGCGCACGGGTACACCCTTATCGAGTAAAAGAGCAATTCTCTTAAGAATATTCTCGCCCATTCCGTAGGTCAGAATATCCGCACGAGAGTCAACGAGAATACTGCGCCGCACACGGTCGTCCCAATAGTCGTAATGAGCAAAGCGGCGAAGCGAAGCCTCAAGACCGCCTATTATAATGGGTACGTCACCGTATGCCTCTCTTATCCTGTTGCAGTAAACTATAACCGCCCTGTCGGGTCTGAGGCCCATCTTGCCACCGGGGCTGTAATAGTCGTAGGAGCGCCGTTTTTTTGACACGGTGTAATGGGCAACCATAGAGTCTATGTTACCACCCGTGACGAGAAATCCGAGCCTTGGGCGGCCAAAGCGACGGAAATCCTCGGTGCTCTTGTAGTCGGGCTGCGAGAGTATCGCGACCCTGAAGCCCGCTGCCTCAAGAACTCTCGAAATTATAGAAACGCCAAAGGACGGGTGGTCAACGTATGCGTCACCCGTAACGTAAACGAAATCCACGGCTGCCCAATCACGCTCACGCACGTCATTCATATTGACGGGCAAAAAGTCAAGTCTTCTTTTCATTTCGCCGCTCTCCTCTCACGTATTTTTTCAAAATCCGCCCGACCGCTGCAGGTCGGACGGATTTGTCGGGTCATCAAAGGGTAAAGCTCGAAAGCTCAACCTCGGTCTGCTCACCGTTTTTCATATTACGAAGCTGCGCACGCCCTGCGTCAATCTCGTTATCACCGATGATAAGGGTATATTCAGCTCCAATTTTATTTGCATATTTCATCTGTGCCTTAAGGCTTCTGCCAACGAGGTCGCACTCGGCATAAGTGCCACCCGTGCGAAGTCTTTCGACTATTTCAAGCGATTTTACGGTAGCGCGCTCGCCGAGTGCCGCAACGTAAAGCGCAGGAGTTCTCGGTAAGACGTCTGCAACGCCCGCCTCGCGCATGGCAAGAATCAGGCGCGTTATTCCCATGCCGAAGCCGATACCGGGGAGAGCCGGTCCGCCGAGCGATTCCACAAGCCCGTCATATCTGCCGCCGCCGCAAACCGTGGACTGCGCTCCTATACCCTCGGCGATAAACTCAAAGACCGTGCCGGTGTAGTAGTCAAGACCGCGCACGATTTTAGAGTCAATCTCATACTCAATCCCCATAGCGTCAAGTGACGTGCAAAGCTGTTTGAAGTCTGCCTCGCACCTCTCGCAAAGGTGCTCTGTGGTTTTGGGCGCCGAGGCGGCAATTTTCGCACAGTCGGGATTTTTACAGTCAAGCAGGCGAAGCGGATTCTTTTCGAGCCTCGTCTTGCAGGTGTCGCAAAGGCAATCTGCCCTCTCGCCGAAATAATTTACGAGAGCCTGTCTGTATGCAGGTCTGCACTCCTTACAGCCAATCGAGTTTAAGTGAAGCTTTACGTTTTTAAGACCGAGACGGCGAAGCACCGAGCTTGCAAGCGCGATAACCGACGCGTCTGCGGCAGGGCTGTACGAGCCGAACATTTCCGTGCCAAACTGATAAAACTCACGGCTCCTTCCTGCCTGCGGCTTCTCGTGACGGAAGCAAGAAATTATATAGTAATACTTAAGCGGCATGGGGTCGGAGCACCTGCCGTTTTCGATTATAGCGCGCACGACCGACGCCGTGCCCTCGGGGCGCAGAGAAATCGAGCGGTTCTCCTCCCTGTCGGCAAAGGTGTACATTTCCTTTTGTACGACGTCGGTGGTATCACCCACGCCTCTCACGAAAAGCTCGGTATTTTCAAAGGTGGGAGTGCGTATTTCGCCGTAGCCGTACTTCTCCGCCTCCTCACGCATTATCCCCTCAATATATCTCCAAAGCGGAGTTTCGTCGGGGAGTATATCCATAGTTCCTTTAATTTTCTGTATCATCGTTACGTCCTTTCCCTTGCGCAATATCATTCTCATATGCAAACGACAAAAGCTCCTCGAGCCTCTCCTCGTCGCGCAGCCAATGAAGCATACCAACCACCGCCTCAAAGCCCGTCGCGGCACGGTAATCCGCCGCACTCGCGTGCTTCGGTCGGTTGAGGTGACCCGAATTGTAAGCCCGCCTATAAACCTCACGCTCGTCGTCGAGAAGCCTGTCCTCAATGCGCCGCATAGCCGCCGCCTGCGCCTCGGCTGTGACGTAGGAAAGCGCCGCCTCGTTAAGCTCGCCCGACTTGCATATACCCATTCGCACGAGCCTCTCTCTAACGTAGAGCGCGTGCCTTGCATCGCCAACGTAGGCGAGCGCTGCCGTCGCGGGCAAATTTATACCAAGCACTCTCTCGTGCATAGCAAAGCCTCCAAGTCTTCCGTATTACCAATATATTGTACCATAACTCGCGTACAAAAGCAATAGCTCGCGAGCATAATATTTTTCAAAAAATGTAGTGTTACAATTGTTGTGAGACTGAAAAAAGAAAAAACAATAGAAAAAGTGATTGAGTCATGTTAGAATAGTTTTGCTACAAACAAATCTGACAGAAAGGACCCAATCACTTCCATGAAACATTATACCACAACAAAA
>JAZOSP010000127.1:0-2338 GCA_045657165.1 Eubacteriales bacterium | reverse complement strand
GAGTGCATAATCACGACACTCTCGCGCGGTGCGCCCATAGCTTCAAGGCTCTCGTATATTTCCCTTTTCGTATAAATTTTCTTTTTCATAGTGCTTGCCTTTTCGTTTTATGATATGTGTATTATAGCATAAATTCACAGCTTTTTCAATATAAAAACCGCTTCTTTCGAAGCGGTTTTTGAGTTATTACTTATTCTTTGCCTCTTCCATCTCTCTCGTTCTTCTGCCGATTTCCTTGAGCAGCTGAACGGAGGGAGCAGGGATTCTTCCGAGGTAGTCAGGGCCAACGTTGTAAATAACGTTTACGCCGCACTCGTTGAGTCGGGTCTTTATGCTCATAAGCTCCTGAATGTTCTTCCAGTTGTTGTCAAAGCCCTTGTAACCCCAGGTCTGGTTCATAGTGAAGCATGCCTCGTAAAGGCCTTCCTTAAACTCGCCGTAAGGAACTGCGTTATCACCGAAGGAGCGAATATCGCCGATTCCGTTACCAACTCTTGTGGGAACAAGGCAGTCGGGCTGATAGGACTTGATAAGGTCGTAAACCTCCTGGCTCTGCTCGGGGGTGATGTCGGTCGGGTCATCGCACCAAATGCAAAGGAGGTCGCCGTACTTGGTAAGAAGCTCCTTGAGCTGCGGCTTAATCTTCTTCTCAAAGCAGATACGGAAGTCCTTCTTCTCTCTGTCGGGGAAGTCCCATGTGTTAGACCAGTCGCAGTCAAATCTGATGTCCTGACGCGAGCAGCCGCCGCCGTGCTCCTCGTGGAAATCAAGCTCCTGCGAGTAGTAAAGGCCGAGCTTTAAGCCGTGCTTTCTGCAAGCCTCTGCAAGCTCTGCAACTACGTCTCTCTTAAAGGGAGTTGCGTCGACGATGTTGAAGGGGTCAACGTCGGACTTGAACATTGCAAAGCCCTCCTGGTGCTTTGCGGTGAAGACTATGTACTTCATTCCCGCTTCCTTTGCGAGAAGCACCCACTCCTCAGCGTTGAAGTATATGGGGTTGAAGACTGTTGCGAGCTGCTCGTATTCCTTGATCGGAATCTTGTAGTAGGTCATGAGCCACTCGGACGGGAAGTCGGTTCTCTGCCCCTTCCATTCGCCCGCGGGAACAGAGTAAAGCCCCCAGTGGATAAACATACCGAATTTCGCCTGCTTAAACCATTCCTTGTTTGTCATAATTTTCTTTCCTTTGCGCAATTTTATTATGGGTTAAACCCAAGAATATTATAGCACATTCGATTGCGAAAGTAAATAGGCAAAACTTTGACTTTTTGATATTTTAACTGTTATTTTGACGACAAATTTAGCCAAGCCCGTGCCGTTAGAGAAGCGAAGAAAAAGGACTCGCACGGCGGTGCGAGTCCTTTTTTTGCTTGTCGGCAGGACGCGACAGTGCCGCCCAAGCCGCTTAGCAACAATTACTTTTCGTTCTTGTAGATTTCCTTGAAATATTTGTACGTATCGACCTTTAACTCACCGCAGGCAGCCTCGTCGCAGGCGATAATTCCGTCACAGTGAAGCTGAAGCGCGCTTATCGTCCAAGCGTGGTCAACGCCGCCCTCTACGCAGTGGCGAAGGGCGCGAGCCTTGTTATGACCGCTGATGAGGAGCAGCACCTGTTTAGAATCGCAAACAGTGCCTACGCCAACCGAAAGGGCGGTCTTCGGAACCTTGCCCGGGTCGTTATCAAAGAAACGGGAGTTAGCTATCAAGGTGTCCTCTGTCAGGGCGCGAACGCCGGTTCTTGAGGTAAGAGAGGTAAACGGCTCGTTAAAGGCAATGTGTCCGTCAACACCGCTACCGCCGAGGAAGAGGTCAATTCCGCCGAAAGAAGCGATTTTGTCTTCATAGCGCTGACACTCTGCGAGAAGATCCTCTGCCATACCGTTAAGAATGTTAACGTTTTCTGCGGGGATGTCTATGTGATTAAAGAAGTTATCGTGCATAAAGTACCAATAGCTCTGATCGTGCTCACGGGGCAGGCCCACGTACTCGTCCATATTAAAGGTCACAACGTTCTTGAAAGTAACCTTGCCTGCACGGTTCATTTCAATGAGTCGCCTGTAAACACCAAGCGGAGAAGAGCCCGTAGGAAGTCCGAGCACGAACGGACGGTTCTCCTTGTGACCGTTTATAGCGTCAGCAATATGCTGTGCCGCCCAGTCGCTCATCGCGTCGTAGCTGTCTTTGATAATTAATTTCATGTTTTACTCCTTATGAAGATAGATTTTCACTATGTTTAATTATATCACTTACTTCCCCGTTTGTAAAGGCATTTCGAGAAAAATGCGGGAGAAACTGCAAACCAGTACAATTCCGCTTTTGCGGAATGCCGTTTGCG
>JAZOSP010000126.1:0-3303 GCA_045657165.1 Eubacteriales bacterium | reverse complement strand
GGAGAGCTCGCCGATGTTCGGAGACTGCTGCAGCTTGATGATGAGGAGACGGGAGACCTTGTGCATGTCGATGATGATATCCCTACCGAAGAGGACTACAAGGTAGTGAATTATTTTTGGTTTTCTGGCTTCAGGGATTATTACGAATTTTAGGAGATTCTATGTTATTGCTTCATGATGTTATAACTTACTATGTAAAATTATATCAAAAAAATGATATTATACCTACGCTTGATGAAATAAAATCCGCGGAATATTGCCACTATAGCTTACATAAACTCATTAAGCAGATGAAAAAAAGGCGAAGAGCGATGATCAGAGCGAGAGCGAAGCTGAGCTCTCATCAGAGCGAATGAGCAATAAAAAGCGACGCGCGACCGCTGAGAGCGAAGGCAAAGCCGAGCCTCAGCTGAGCGAAGGAGCGATAAAAAGCGACATAAAATAAAAAACGGTACGGGCTAAAAGTCCGTACCTTTTTTTATAAAAACATAGACAGCTGCAAACAAATGTCCTTGTTCGGAAAAGCAGCTGTCCATCTCTGCGACCCGGTCCATAGGATGCAAAGTGCACCATCACAGAGAGAAAGGCTTGCGCCTCTCCGTCGTCGCCTCTATAATATAGCACAAATGTTTACCTCTGTCAATACTTTTCATTGAGTTAACAATGTTCGGTATTCTGTAAACAATTATAGTGTACCAAAAAAAGGACATCAAAGCGGTTGAAAATATGCGAAAATCGTGTTATAATTGCGAACAAATGTTCGCGTACAAAAAATGAAAAATCCGAGTTAACATTTTTAGGACTGTAAACTCATTAAAAAAAGAGGTGATAAGGTGCAAAGTGACTACATCTTCAAAGAAGAGCTTCAACATATACTCGCTGCACTTATGCCTGAGAATAGACTTGCTCTTGAAGTTAGTTTATACACAGGATTGAGGATATCCGATGTACTTGCTTTGAAAACTCGCGAGGTCAAGCGAAGGTTTACAATTCAGGAAGAAAAAACAGGTAAGAGAAGGCATGTATATCTGAGTGACGAATTACTTCACCGAATGCTCATGCAGTCGGGGAAAATATATATATTCCCCCACCGATATGACGGAAAAAGACACCGCACGAGACAAGCGGTATGGAAAGACCTTAATAGAGCTATGGAGTATTTCCGAATACCGAAAAAGCTTGTTATATCTCCGCACACTTGCAGAAAAGTTTATGCTGTGGAGAGGTTTCAAAAGCGTGGCAACCTAGAAGAAGTGAGGAAGCTTCTTAATCATAGCCGCGAAGGAGTTACCATGGTATATGCTATGGCAGATATTCTTACGGAAAGAAAGCTGAGGGGCTCTAATTATTCTGTTGTGAAAAAGTAATGAAAGTCTCTCCAGAGTCGCGCTCCCCTCGTGGTCTCCTTTGGAGACCTTGAGGGGCGGGGGGGAGAAGGAAGGCTATAAGCCAACCACGCGGACATATTCGCCCGTGTCATAGTGGCGATGCTTCGGGGTGGAGATTTTCCCGCAAGGGAAAATACAACCCGCACCACTTGACACCACACACACCAAAACAATAAAAGCGGAACAGTGCAACCCTTTGCACTGTTCTTATTTACTTGCCTTACTACATCAAGTATCGGAGTGCCTCTCTCACTCGTAGCGACCGAGAGAGCATAAAGGGGGCGAAGCGGTCGCGCGCGAGGGCGGCCGCCGACACCTGAACAGCGAACGAGGGAACGGAGAGGGGGAGGGGTACGCAGAGGACGGGAGAACTGCCACAACCAACTACGCGGGGAAGTGCCGAACGAAGAGAGGCGCGAGGGGACGCGCCCGCGCTCGAGCGACGGCGCGACCCGAAGGGAGGGCGCCGACGCTCGTTATGTTTGCGCGGTGTCGTGAGCAGAACGGAGAGCTCTGCGCGACCGTAGGGAAGTCGCAAGCTCGGAGAGAAGCGAGCGGGCGAGGGCGACGACAGACCGAAGCTAACGCGACCAACCAAAACCGCCCGAGGGGGTGCGCCCTAATTTAATTAACTAAGGTGTGGAAAAACAACTATTGTAGGAATGTTGTATTGTGGTTTGCGAAGCTCTGCGGCAGCAGCAAAAAAGAGAGGCGGGCGCCTCTCTTTATCCTTTACTTGATACTATGGCATTAACTCCTACAGAAGAAAAATCCTCATCGTCCGTTGATATATAAGGGATTTCCGCCAATTTATAATAAAAAATCTGTATATTGACAACATAAAAAAATGGGTATATAATTGGAAATTGCAGATACCAAAAATATACACCCATTTATAAGGAGATGTTACCCCTTGCAATTTGATTATAGTATAATACCTAGTGAATGTCAAGCACCTACCAACGAAGCTGAAAAGCTCGTTGATAATGGGCGCGCCGAATGGAGGGACAGAAAATTGTCAAACGAGATCCTTGCTCTCGCATATTCTGCCTTTGATAAAAACAAAGCCGAAAGGCTAGCTGCGTGCAGCACCTTCCTTCAATTCAAAGTTTACAACAACGGAGAGAAAAAACTTTCCTCTATGAACTCCTGCCATGTTCGCTTATGTCCAATTTGCTCATGGAGAAGGTCTTTGAAAGTATATGCCAATATACGCAAGGTTACCGAATACCTTACCGAAAAAAATGAGAGACGCTATGTCTTGGTCACTCTTACCGTGCCGAATTGCGATGCAGAGCACCTCTCTGAGGTGCTTGACCGTATGTATAAGGGGTTCAATAGGTTTAATCAGTTAAAGGCTGTTAAATCTGCTTTTACGGGCTTTTATAGAGCTCTTGAGGTTACGAGGAATTGTGATATTAACTCTCCCTTTTATGGTACATATCACCCTCATTTTCATATACTTTTTTCTTGCAAGAAAAGCTATTTTACTTCACGTTATTATTTGAGCAAGGACGCCATTTTGGATATGTGGGAGCGCTCTATCAGAAGGGACGAGCTTAACCACTTGTGGGTAAAAGTACCCCCAAGACATATACAGTGGGTTGGTGACGTTCGCAAAGTGAGAGGAGACCTCGGTAAAAGTTGCGCAGAGGTTGCAAAGTACACAGTAAAATCAAGTGATATAATTATACCTGATGACCTTGAATTGACCTCTGAAGTGGCGCGGACTTTGGACGAGGCCCTCGAACGAAGAAGGCTAGTATCTTATGGCGGAGAGCTCGCCGATGTTCGGAGACTGCTGCAGCTTGATGATGAGGAGACGGGAGACCTTGTGCATGTCGATGATGATATCCCTACCGAAGAGGACTACAAGGTAGTGAATTATTTTTGGTTTTCTGGCTTCAGGGATTAT
>JAZOSP010000125.1:0-9632 GCA_045657165.1 Eubacteriales bacterium | reverse complement strand
AAAATATCAATATATTTTTCAACGGTTTTACTATCAATACCCACTGTTTTTGCCAGTTCATTGTAAGAGACCTCACTACCTATTTGCATAGCCAATGCCACCAACAATTTACTTAATACGGCCGATTTTCTAATTCCCTCTATTTCTAAAATATCCTTATAAAGATAACTATCTGTCAGTTCCTGTAACGTTTTTTCTGGCGGTAATGAACTAAACAAAACATCTGGATAACTTCCATAAATTAACTGATGTGGCAACAATTCTTTTGTGGCTATCAACCCCTTATTTTTGTATATTTCCGAAACAGATATTGGATACAAATAATACTCCAACTTTCGTCCAGTAAGAGGTTCATTTAAATGATTATGCAAATCGAGCGAAGAAGACCCTGTTACCAACAACTGTTTATCTGGAAAATTATCTGTTATTAATTTTAAGGTCAATCCTATATTTGTTACACGCTGTGCCTCATCTATAACAATCACTTTATAATCGCCCAATAACAATTTAAGTGTATTAAGAGACTGGTTACTTAATACAGAACGCGCTTCCTCCTGATCACAATTTAACCACAAAACTTCATCTGCCAACGTATCTGTGATTTGTTTAAACAGTGTTGACTTACCTACCTGCCTCGCACCTATTAGCAGCAAAGCCTTGCCCTTACCTATAAAGCCCGTTAAAACCGACTGTAAATTTCGTTGAATCATATCCTTATTTTACAATGGCAAAAATAATGGTTTTATCCGTTTCTCCAAAATTATTGCCATTTTTTTGGATTATATTCCAAAATTATTGCCATTTTTTTGGAATAGAGGCAAATTAAATAGAAAAAAAACGAGCAATCGAAGATAACTTCAACTGCTCGATGTTAAGAAAATAATTACTTAATAATATTGCTCTCAGAACTTTTCAAAATACCAGTTCCATTGCAATACTTACAGGCATAAGGCGTACCTTCTGGCGTAAGTGTTGTTTTTATGCCCTTGCAGTGCATGCAGTATTTAGGAACTTGATTAACTTCATTCCCTGCAAACACAGGCAACACCACAGCCACCTGCAAGAAAAACAAACAAGAAAAAAGTTTAACTGGGCGCATTATTTTTGAACATTCCAACCACCTTTATAAGTTTTTCCATCCGCGCCATCACACTCCCAACCACTTTTTTTACTTCCTGTATTTGCATCTTTTTGTTCATATTTTGACATATTTCCTGTATAAGCACCACCAGAACCAGGGTATGAACACTTCTGGCCTTCATAGAAATTAGCCCATAATAGCATAGAAACACTCAAGAAAAATGACAATACTCCTAATTTTTTCATACTATTTGTGTCGGTTATATCCCATCGACCCATCGGTTTAAAATTATAATTGTAAAAAAGTTTCTCAAACAAATCTCCCACACGTGCAATGCGACACATCACAACCATGATTTTTAAATTCTTTTCACAAAGGTACAGAAAAACAAAATAAATCTTAACGAAGTTGCCTGCCCAAAACGGGCATTACGCCCAAAACAGGCAATTGCCTTAAATGGGCATTATTTTTACAACATATCAGAGTAGTGTTTAAATAAATCAACACCTAACACACGCGAAATTTGTAGCAGTTGATGCGTATCGATGTCGCTTTTTAAGAAGATTTTATTAACGGTGCGAGGATTTACATTGATTTGCCTAGCAAACCAACCGTTGGTTTTACCTTGACGGCGTAGTTCGTCGCGAATAATAGAGCCGATGTGAATAGGAACACTCATCTGCGTATTTGTTTTAAAGGTAAATAAAAAAAACGCGGACCCAAGCATATCTCTACTCCAAGGCCCTAGGAAAGCCCGCTCTACAAGATAAGCCGAGTCCACGTAAACACGCAGACACTTACGGACTTATTCTTACGTAGAGCAATCAAAATTTCCTAGGTTTTGGAGCTACTCAGAATAATCAGTAAATGATTAAAATGTTATATGTTAAGTTCTACTTTTTTCTTATAGTTAAACTGTTTTGGTTTACAAATTCTACTAGGACAAAAGTACTACATTTTCTACAAAAAGCAAAGTGACCAGATATTTTTGCAAATCTTGCACTTTATTGATACTTTTGCGTTATGCAATCAGTTTGGATTTCGGCCATCGCGCTATGTTGCGCATCGGTCATAGGCTCACTAATAGGACTTACTTTTAAAGGCCTTAGCCACAAAGTAAGCGACATGATTATGGGATTTTGCGCCGGCATTATGTTGGCCGCAGCCGTTATTGGACTTATTTTACCCGCCACCGAAATGGCAGGCGGTAGCGGCTGGTGGCAAGTGGCCATAGGCGTGTTAGGCGGAGCATTGTTTTTAAATTTGCTCGATAACGTAACCCCTCACCTACACAAATTAACAGGATTAGCCCCCGAAACACAGGCAGAAAACACGCATTTAAATAAAGTACTCCTTTTTGTTTTAGCCATAGCCATACACAAATTGCCCGAAGGCATTGCCGCAGGTGTAGGTTTTAACAGCGAAACCAACGAGGCTGCTTGGAGCGTAACCATAGGCCTTGCTTTACAAAACATTCCAGAAGGCATGGTAGTTATTTCACCTCTACTTTTAGCTGGCGTAAACCGCTGGCGCACCCTTTTTATATCGTTGGCCATTGGTTTATTAGAAATTGTAGGCGTTTGGATTGGTTACGGTTTAGGAGCCATATCGCTTGTTATGCTACCCGTTATGCTTGCCTTTGCAGGCGGTGCCATGCTGTACGTTATTAGCGACGAGATGATTCCCGAAACCCACGCGCACGGAAATCAGAGAGGCGCTACCTACGCCCTGCTCGTCGGATTTGTCATAATGCTCGCGTGTGACGTTTTGCTCGGTTAAAGACACCTTTTGTCAAAAAACGCGAAAAGGTGTTGAATTGTATCAAAATGTATGGTATAATCTTCATATGAAACTCTTTGAGGAGGCTTATATGAAAGCTATAAATTCGATTGCTGATTATGAGGCAAGAATAAAAAAGGTTCTCATAACCAAGGAAGAAATTGACGAGGCTATAAAGAAAGCAGGCCGCGAGATTGACAAAATCTACGACGGCAGACCTATACTTCTCGTCAGCATACTCAAGGGCGCATTCGTCTTTATGGCTGACCTCTCGCGTGCCGTTTCCGTCCCATCGGAGATAGGCTTCATGTGCGCGAAGAGCTACTACGAGGGCACTGTCTCCTCGGGTATCGTGCAGATCACGATGGACCTCGACCAGGACGTGAGCAATTATCACGTGGTTATCGTGGAGGACATCGTTGACACAGGCAGGACACTCAACGATGTAGTTAAGCTGCTCGAGGCAAGAAATCCCCTATCGCTTCGCGTGATCACTCTCCTTGACAAGCCCTCGAGAAGAATAGTTGATTTCACCCCCGATATGTCGCTCTTCACCATTCCCGACCTTTTCGTCATCGGCTACGGTCTTGACTGCGGCGAGTATTACAGAAATCTCCCCTACATAGCCGAATACGGCGAGGATTGATTTGATTAAAGCATAAGCGGTCTCCGCACCGGAGACCGCTTTTTCTTATTATCAGCGCTCGGGAACTATCAAGCCGTAGCTGCCTGCCTTTCTCTTATAAACGACGCAGACGTCGCCCGTCTCGGAGTCGGTGAAGGCGAAGAAGGAGTGACCTATCAGATTCATCTGGAGTATTGCCTCCTCAGGGGTCATCGGCTTGAAGGGGAAGGTCTTGACTCTTATCTCAAAGTCCTCTTCCTCGATATATTCGTCATCGTCGTCCTCCTCTATAACGAAGGCTCCGCGCTTTACCATATTCTCAACACGGGTCTTGTTTTTCCTTATCTGTCGCTCGAGTCCCTCTACGGCGCGGTCAAGCGCTGTGAGGAAGGTGTCGCTCTCCTCCTCGGAGCGGAAGGTGGCAGGCCCGTAATTTACGGTGATTTCGATGATTTTTACCCCCTTGCGCACCCTGCAAGTAACAAACGCCTCGCAGTCCTCGCCAAAGAACTTGTCAAACTTCGCAAGCTTCTTTTCGATAGCTGACTTAAGGCTCTCGCGCACGGTCATCTGTTTTCCGTAAATCGTAATCTTCATCTCTGTTAGTCCTTTCTCTAGTTATGCCGAGCGTCCCTCGGCAATTACATTATAACATATTTGTTGTTGAAAATAAACAGTTTTTTCTAAATTTTCAATATTTTTTTGATAAATATGTACAAATAGTAAATTTTATAGCGCGGTGTCAAAAAGCACTTGACAGTCGGTGCGGATTTATGGTAAAATAAAAAATGTGAGTGCCGCGCGGCACCCACATTTTTGTTTATACGTCCATTTCTCTGTTTTCAAGCGCGGCAAGTCCCTCGCGGAAGGCGCGTGCACCGATGAGTCTTTCGTCCTCCGAGCCGCTCTCGAGCATAGGGAGAAGCTGGCGGAAGAGCTCGCCCTTTACCGACATATCGCGCTTTAGGTACTCGGTACCGTAAAGAGGCAGGGTTTTATCCTTAATCTCAAAGGAGTAAAGCCCGAAGGTGTCACCGCCGAAGCTCTTTGGCACGAGGAAGCGCGGATTAACGTACCCCACGAGAACTACGCGAAGCGCAGTCTCCGAGCCGTATTTCTTCTCTCTGACGAGGTGGCTTATCCGATTTATAATCTCGTTGTTGGTATCAACGCCCGTTATATCAATAACCTCGGTCTTGAATTCAACGTATCCGAAGGTCATAGTCTTTGCGTCAATTGAAAGCTCTCCGCCGTTATACCTAACCGAAATGAGCTTTGCGCCGCCGATGCCCGGGTTCTCAAAGCCCGTGCACTCAAGCGCGCCCGCATAGCTGTACATAGAATCGTCAAGGCTTGTGAAATCGCTCCCATCGTGTCTACCGCCCAGAGCGTAGTAATCAGCTCCGAATTTCTTGAGGTCGGCGACCGCTATGGGGCAGTCGGTCGAGTCGATAGAGCCGTCAAGGTCGGCGCAGCCGCACACGACGTTTATCTTTGATACGTCGTCAACGTGCTTGTCAAAAAGTGGATTTTCAGTAAGCTCGGGGGCTGTAAACGCCCAGCCGTAAACCGTCACCTTGTCCTTTTCAAAGTCAAAGCGGTCAAGCCCCGACTTATTGAAAACATAGCAGTTATCCGGGAGTCTATTCGATGTGTATATGGGATTGCCCTCGTAATGGTCGTGCTTGCCGGGGGCGATAATAAACACGGTTTCGGGGCAGGAGCGAAGCTCTCTTATAATTACGTCGGCAGTGCTGCTCGTCGCATACTCGGTATCGAAAAGGTCGCCGCTTATTAGGCAGTAATTGATACCGCCGCCGCGCACGTACTCCATCATTCGCATAAAGGTCGAGCGCAGTCCTCTGCGCCTCTCGTCACTCTTTTCGGGCGACAGACCCACGTAGGGTGTATCAAGATGAATATCTGCGCAGTGCAAAAATTTGAGCTGCGTGCCCTGCTTCTTTTCGCTCATTTCGTTTCTCCTTTCGGGGAAATTATCTTTTATATTACAGTATACCACTTATATTGCCTTTTTGCAATAATTTTATCAAAAAAACTTGAAAAATCTCTTGCATATACGCGCAGAGTGTGGTAAAATAATAGTTGAATAAAACGGGGCAGAAATACTGCTCCTGCTACTAAACACAGGAAAGGATGGGAGCAAAATGCTTAATCTCGCCGTTAGAAACACGGGCAAGCTGATAAGAGAAAAATCAAAGGCTGAAAATATAAGACTCGGCAGACTCTTTACCAAAAAGGATACGGCACGCCTTATGGCGAGCATGCTTGAGCTTGACCCCGCAAGGACCGCGTATACCGTGCTTGACCCCGGTGCCGGAACGGGAATACTCTCTGCGGCGATCGTTGAAAAAATATGCGAGAGCTGCCCCTCCTGCCGTCAGATTTTCCTTACCTGCTACGAGTCCGACCCGACCTTTATTCCTATGCTCCGCGACAATCTTGAGAGAATCAGGAAAAAGGCGCGCCACGACTATAACGTCAAGCTCTTCGTTACGGTTTACGAAGAGAACTACCTCACCGACTCGAAAAACCACTATACCGTCACCTTCTTCGACACCGTCGAGGACAAATACGATATTATAATATCCAACCCACCGACCGAGCTTGTCGAAAAGGGCTCACCCGAGGCGCTTGCCGTCGGCGGTGTAACACAGCTTAAAATCAGCGCGGCGTTTCTCTTCGCCCGCCTTGCCGCACGCCACCTTGAGGACGGCGGCAGACTCGTGATTATGCTCCCGACCACGGTTGCGAGCGCCTCACAGCTCACCCCCTACCGTCAGGAGATGGCTAAGGAGCTCTCTCTCATCGGCATACATCTTTTCATCGGCAGACAAAAGAACGCGAAGCGCGCTATCCCTCTTAAAAAGAACATTATCCTCGCCTACGGAAAATGCGAGAAGCCCGCGACGGTAACGGTAACCACCTCGCTCGATAACGGCAAGCAAGCCGTAGCGCTGCCGCCGCTTGACTACGACTTTGTCGTAGACCGTGATGACGGCACACTCACGTTACCAAAGAGCGTCGAGGACACGAAAATCGTAAAATACATTTCGGGCTTCCCCGAAACGCTCGCGAGCCTCGGGCTGAAGATATCCACGGGTCTTATTATCGACTCGCGCTGCGAGGGGCTTCTTTTCACCGAGCCAATTAAGGGGGCGGTGCCTCTGATTCGCCCCTCCGCTATCAGAGGCGGCACGATAAGCTTCCCTCTCCCGATAAAGAAGCAGTATATCGCTCCCGTCAATCCGCGCCTTATGCAAAAGAACAAAAACATGGTCATCATAAAGCGCGTTCCCGCAAAGAGCGACGAGAGGTTTGTCAACTCTGCGATATACATGGCGTCGCAGCTGCCTGCGTACCGCTACATCAGCACCCACAACAAAATCAACTTCATCGACACGAAGGATAAATCGAGCGAGATGTGCGCGCGCCTTGCCTTTGGCATTTTCGCGCTACTCAACTCCACAATTTACGACAGGTACCTGTCTATCGTGTCAAAATCAAAGCAGATAAACTCGAAGGAGCTGCGCGAGCTACCGCTTCCGCCGAGAAATCTGATTGAAAACATGGGCATGCGCCTCATGGCACTTCGCCAGACGAGCGTCGCCGCATGCGACCAAATTGTAAACCCGACTTTACATATTATTGAAAAATAAAGGGTCTGAGTCATCAAGAATTCAGCATTATCAATGCTTTTTTGCTTGTAAAAAAGGCGAGAAAATTTTTCTCGCCGAATTCTTAATGTGAAAGCACCTTTGAGGCTGCTTGATTTTGAGCAGAAATCTTCGGTCTCGTGAACGTAGGCGTAGATAACTACGGAAGAGCGCGAGAACGGAGATAGGACAAAAAACAAAAATGAGAAAACCATAGGTTTTTGACCTTAGAATCCTCAGCAAAAAAAAGGATAAAGTTTCAGGTAGAGGCTCTTTTTGTGTGCCCCTACCTGTTTTTTGTCCGTTTATGCCTAAATGAAGCAGCCCTTTTCTGCTCTAAAAGCGATTCTTCATATGCTTTTCGATTGTTCTATCGGCGTCGCGCCTTGCCGCGTCCTCGCGCTTATCGTAGAGCTTTTTACCCTTGCAAAGACCTATTGCCATTTTAACGTAAGAGCCCTTGAAATAAAGTGAGAGGGGAACTAAAGTGTAGCCCTCGCGCGATACGAGCCCTGCAAGCTTCATTATCTCACGCTTATGCATAAGAAGCTTTTTAGGTCTTAGCGGCTCGCGGTTGAAAATGTTGCCCTGCTCGTAGGGGCTGATATGCACCCCGAGCGCAAATAGCTCGCCCTCGTCAACCTCGCAATATGAATCCTTAAGATTAACACCGCCCGCACGCAGAGATTTTACCTCTGTGCCGAAAAGCTCGACGCCCGCCTCATAGGTTTCGATGACGAAGTAGTCGTGCCTTGCTTTTCTGTTGTCAGCGATAGTCTTGGTAGCAACCTTTTCCGCCATACTCCGCACCTCTCCAATTTATTTTCTACATAGTATAGTAGCATAAATCCGTGAGGAAATCAACCGTTTTTGGAAAAAAGAGAGGAAATTATTTCAAGAATCTTGAACTTTACGTTATAGCCCTTATCTGTGATAAGCGTCGTTTCTTCCTTAGTATAGTCAATCGTAGCGTCATCGCTCGGCGCATTTTCGGTTGCGATATCTATACAAAGCGGCGGATACATAACGCACCACCAGTTTTTGCCCTCACCCTCTCCGATTATCACCCGAAGTGACGTGTAAACCCCTGCCGGCAGGGTAAAGCTCTCGTACTCGCGCGTATCGTACCACTCCTTTGTGAGCGTCACCCTGACACCGTAAGAGTACCCCGCCTCGCGTATCCACCTCTCGGCGTCAAGACGTATTTCATCAAGCAGCGCTCCTGCCATCCTCTCGGCTTCTCCTTTATTCTCAGCTGCGGCAAGTCTTTTGCCGTATTTTCGAAGGAGGCTATCGCGCACCGAAAGCTTTAAGGCTTGGTCCTCCTCGGAGTCGGAGGCGGCGAGAATATGTAGCCTTACCGTATCCTCGTATATCATAGCCTCGGCATCCGTGGGCATTGCTGCCAAGATAAGTGTCGCTATAAGCAGTGCAGTCATAAATAATGGTAAACTCTTCATAAAAACCGTCCTTTCAAATGTTTTCTCATACATTCTTGACGGAGCTCGAGAATTTATTCAGGTAAATGAAAAAAGAGCAGGAGTCCTGCTCTTTTTCGAAATTATGCGTCTGTCAAGCAAGCGTTGCCGCCATAACCGCTTTAATCGTGTGCATACGGTTTTCGGCTTCCTCGAAAACTATTGAAGCCTCGCTTTCAAATACTTCGTCGGTGACCTCCATAGCGCTGATACCGAACTTCTCGCCCATTTCCTTGCCAATCTTGGTGTTAAGGTCGTGGAAGGCGGGCAGGCAGTGCATGAATACGGCGGTTTCCTTTGCCTTTTTCATAGCCGCGGAGTTAACCTGATAGGGTGTGAGCTCACGGATTCTCTCCTCCCACACCTCACTGGGCTCGCCCATCGACACCCACACGTCGGTATATACGACGTCAGCGCCTGAAAGCGCCTCGTCGGTATTCTCGGACAGCGTTATGGTAGCGCCGGTTTTTTCGGCGATTTTCTTACACTCTGCGACAAGCTCGTCAGACGGAAAATACTTTTTGGGTGCGCAGGCAACGAAGTCCATGCCCATCTTTGCAGCGCCGACCATAAGCGAGTTGCCCATGTTATAGCGCGCGTCGCCCATATATACAAGCTTTATGCCCGCGAGCTTACCGAACTTTTCCTTAATAGTGAGAAAATCGGCGAGAATCTGCGTCGGGTGGAACTCGTTTGTAAGTCCGTTCCAAACGGGCACCTTCGAGTATTTTGCAAGCTCCTCTACAATCTCCTGTCCGAAGCCGCGGTACTCAATTCCGTCATACATTGAAGCGAGCACGCGTGCAGTATCGGCGATACTCTCCTTCTTACCCATCTGCGAGCCCGTCGGGCCAAGATAGGTCGCTGACATACCGAGGTCTGCTGCGGCAACCTCAAACGCGCAGCGTGTTCGCGTGCTGTCCTTCTCGAAAAGAAGGACTATGTTTTTACCCTCGCAGAGCCTGTGCGGTGTACCGCTTTTTTTCTTTGCCTTG
>JAZOSP010000124.1:0-1864 GCA_045657165.1 Eubacteriales bacterium | reverse complement strand
ATTCCGTCGGGCAACTTCTCAATGAGCTTAACTCTGTCCGCCTCGGGCGCAAAGCCCCAGTTGTAGGAGCAGAATACTATCTCTGCATCAGCGCTGTAACGTCTTACCGCATTTTTAACCATTCTGACAAGGTCTGCATAGTCCTCGCAAGGATACCAGCCGGGGCTTATCTTACCGGTCGGGATATTGTCAACGAAGTTTTTCGTATAGGGAGCAAGTCCGACGTGCGGGTCACGGCTCTGGAAGTTCGATGCCTCACCGACTATAGTCACGCCCTTGATAATGGGGCAAACCTTAAAGAGTGAGCCGTAAAGCTCGTCGTAAAACTCCTGTGCGCCCTCGTCAGACGGGTGTGCGCTGTGTGGTGCGTAAAGCTCGACGAAAACGTCAATACCGTACCTCTTTGCTCTCTCTGCAAGGAGCTTTAAGTCGATATAGGTGCCGCGAGTCGTCGTGCAAGGGTCCTTTAACCAAAGGTCTATCGCATCAAAGCCGCGGTGCGCCAAAATCTTGAATGCGTCGTCGTTCCACTCGAACATTCCAAAGGGCGACTGAGTAATTCTCGGTGAGAAGAGCGCACGGCGCGCGACGGTGCCGAACTTTAATATCGGAGCTTTCTTGAAGTTCATTAAGTCTTCGAGATAATAAAGTCCCTGCGCAATTCCTCGCTCGTCGTGACCTTCAAGTATAATACCGTCCGCACCTACGGTGATGCGGTAGCCCATATATCCCTCGGCTTCACCGAGGTCGCATCCTATGCGGATTTTGATTTTCGCGCCGCTCTCGGTTTTAGTTAAGCACGCGCCAACACCGTGAGAGGTGAAAAGGTAGTCAAGAAAGTCGTTTGCCGCCGTCATAACGACGTCGCTATCGCTGTTTTCAACGTAAACGCGAGTGCCGTCGGCGATTTCAAGCTCGCCGTCAGCGCACTTTATAGAGCTGTTTCGTATATTCTTTTTATGTATTTCAAGCAGCTCTACCTTGAAATCGTCATTTCGCTGTTCTCTTAGCATATCATTCACCCTTAATCATATTTACTATGTCCTTGACGCAGGAGTAAACAATCTCCTCACCGTGCTCTATCGTCATATCCTTTGCCGTCGCGGCAAACCAGTCGTCCGAGAGTCTGTCGAGCTTTATCGAGCCGGGGTAGAGTGCCTCAAGCATTGAGCACTCGTGTACTCCGGCGTGGTCACCGACCATCGGAGAGGATGGCGTGTAGGGGAGTCTTACTATTCTTATTCTGTTCCAGGGGCTGTCCTTTGCCGCGAGGTTTTCGTAGAAATCCGCGTTCTCATTCTTGCCCCACCAGCCGTAGCCGCCCGACTCCTCGAGGTCGGCCATAATCAGCTTCTTCGCCGCCTTCATACAAGCGAGCGTCATAGGCATATAGTCCTCGGTCTGATGTGCGATAAGGATAAAGATATTCTTCTTGAAGCCTGCCGCAAAGAGCGACTTCAAAATGCAATATACGTAGCTTTCCATAGTGTCGCAGTCGACGTTAAGCGTGTTTTTCTCCGGCCCACCCACAGCATAGCTCGCAACACCATACCAAACAGGCGGTAAAATCATAGCGTCAACCTCGCGTGCTACCCTCTCAGCAACACCGTATGCGGTCAGCGTGTCGCAGCCGTAGGGGCAATGATCGCTGTGCCACTCCATAGTGCCGATTGGCAAAAGCACGGGCTTACATTCTCTTTTTGCTTCCTCAACCTCACGGGGATAGGAAAGCTCCATCTGAAAGCTCATAGAAAATACTCCTTTTTAAATTTACTTGACATATTGATTATACATCTGTTATAATTGTATTGGAATAGCTGATATCACTCAAAATTTATATAAAATTAGCGTTTTTATAGGTGGA
>JAZOSP010000123.1:0-9503 GCA_045657165.1 Eubacteriales bacterium | reverse complement strand
ATTAAAAGCGGAATTTTACCCTCTGCCGAGATACGCTCTATCTCGGATAGCGGCGTGCCGTAATATGCACCCGCGTACTCGGTGTGCTCGAGCATGCTGCCGTCGGCTATGCGCGAGGCGAACTCCTCGCGCGAAAGATAGAGGTACTCGGAGTCATATCCGTCGCCCCTTGCAGCCCTCGTCGTTGCAGAGCGAGAGAGCGAAAAGTGGCTATCCGTGTTGAGAATTTCGTGCGCAACGGTAGTTTTACCGACTGCCGAGGGGCCTGCAATAACGAGAAGCTTTATCATTACTTTTTAGGAACGAGGACTTCAGCGCCACCCATATAAGGACGGAGCGCTACGGGAATTTTAACCGAGCCGTCTGCCATAAGGTTATTCTCAAGGAAGGCAATAAGCATTCTCGGCGGAGCAACAACGGTGTTATTAAGGGTGTGTGCAAGGTATGTGCCGCCCTCGCCCTTAACGCGGATTTTGAGTCTGCGCGCCTGTGCGTCACCGAGGTTCGAGCAGGAGCCAACCTCAAAGTACTTCTGCTGTCTTGGTGACCAAGCCTCAACGTCAACCGACTTGACCTTAAGGTCTGCAAGGTCACCCGAGCAGCACTCAAGCGTTCTTACGGGAATATCGAGGGTGCGGAACATATCGACGGTGTTCTTCCAGAGCTTATCAAACCAAGCCTTCGAGTCCTCGGGCTTGCAGACGACAATCATCTCCTGCTTTTCAAACTGGTGGATACGGTAAACGCCGCGCTCCTCGATACCGTGCGCACCTTTTTCCTTACGGAAGCAGGGAGAGTACGAGGTGAGGGTGTAAGGAAGCTCTGCCTCGGGGATTATCTGGTCGATAAACTTACCTATCATGGAGTGCTCAGACGTACCGATGAGGTAAAGGTCCTCGCCCTCAATCTTATACATCATAGCGTCCATCTCGGCAAAGGACATAACGCCCGTAACCACGCCCGAGCGAATCATAAATGGCGGAACGCAGTAGGTGAAGCCGCGGCCTATCATAAAGTCGCGAGCATAGGAGATAACCGCCGAGTGAAGCCTTGCGATATCGCCCATAAGGTAGTAGAAGCCGTTGCCCGCAACGCGGCGCGCGCTGTCAAGGTCTATACCCGCAAAGCGCTCCATAATATCGGTGTGATAGGGGATTTCAAAATCGGGGGTAAGAGGCTCGCCAAACCGCTCGACCTCTACGTTCTCGGAGTCATCACGGCCGACGGGAACGGTTTCGTCGATAATGTTGGGGATAGTCATCATTATCTTATTGACTTTTTCGGAAAGCTCGGCTTCCTTTGCCTCGCACGCCGCAAGCTCTGCCGCCTGCTCTGAAACGAGCTTCTTTGCCGCCTCGGCTTCCTCGAATTTCTTCTGACCCATAAGAGCGCCTATGGATTTTGATATTTTGTTTCTGTTCGCGCGAAGGTCGTCAGCGCGCTTTTTGTTCTGGCGAAGCTCCTCGTCAAGAGCTATGACCTCGTCAACGAGGGGGAGCTTCGAATCCTGAAACTTCTTTTTGATGTTTTCCTTTACAACGTCGGGATTTTCGCGTAAAAATCTGATGTCAATCATTTTTATATCTCCTCTTTGTTTTTTACGAAATAAAAAAAGAGCTACCGCCACAATGGGACGAATAACTCCGTGTTGCCACCCAAATTACAGACCAAAGTCTATCACTCAAAGCTCTGTAAGGGGAGCTCCCCTCGGCTCGTCACCGACGCTCGGGAAGCGGAAAGCGCCCTGCCCTGCCCGCTCGCACCTAACGCGGACTCTCTGAAAGCGACAGCATATGCGCATTTTCTTCCGTCAATGCAAGATTATTATATACCAAAAGGCAGAAAAATTCAAGTAGGTTTGAAAAAATATTTTATAAAGTACTCTTTTTTACCTTTAGGTATTGATTTTTCTCTTTGTATTTAGTATAATGGATATGGAAAATTTATAGAAATCGGAGTGATAAAAATGTTAGCTTCTGCAAAGGAAATGCTTGAGCGCGCCAAGGCGGGTCACTACGCCGTAGGTCAGTTCAACATCAACAACCTCGAGTGGACGAAGGCAATCCTTCTTACCGCTGAGGAGATGAAATCTCCCGTTATTCTCGGCGTGTCCGAGGGCGCGGGCAAGTACATGTGCGGCTACAAGACCATCGTCGGCATGGTCGAGGGCATGATTGAGGGACTCGGCATTACCGTTCCCGTTGCTCTTCATCTCGACCACGGCTCTTACGAGCACGCATACAAGTGCATTGACGCGGGCTTCTCGTCGGTAATGTTCGACGGCTCGCACTATCCCATTGAGGAAAACATTGAGAAAACCAAGGAGCTTGTCAGAGTCTGCGCTGAGAAGGGTATCTCCCTTGAGGCAGAGGTTGGAGCTATCGGCGGCGAGGAGGACGGTGTCCTCGGCGGCGGCGAGGTTGCAGACCCCGAGGAGTGCAAGATGATTGCAGACCTTGGCGTTACTATGCTTGCGGCAGGTATCGGCAACATTCACGGTAAGTACCCTGCTAACTGGCCGGGTCTCAGGTTCGACGCGCTTGAGGCTATCAGCGAGAAGACGGGCGACATGCCCCTCGTGCTTCACGGCGGTACGGGCATCCCCGCTGATATGATTAAGAGAGCTATCTCTCTTGGCGTATCGAAGATTAACGTTAACACCGAGTGCCAGATTGCCTTCACGGCTGCTGTTCGCGGCTACATTGAGGCAGGCAAGGACAAGGAGGGCAAGGGCTTCGACCCGAGAAAGGTCCTCGCGCCCGGCGTTGAGGCTATTAAGGAGACTGTAAGAGAGAAGATTAACCTCTTCGGCTCTGCCGGCAAGGCTTAATTTAATAAAAGACATGGGAGTCGGGCAGCTCGTTTGCCCGACTCTTTCGTTTGGAATAATATTCTCGCCTACCGCATAGTCTTTTATGAAAAGCTTTTTCGGAGGAGTGCATATGAACACAAGCAGCATATACAGGGATATAGCAAAGCGCACGGGCGGTGACATCTACATAGGAGTCGTCGGTCCTGTGAGGACGGGTAAATCCACCTTTATTCACCGTTTTCTTGACACGGTGGTACTGCCGAACATTGAAGACGAGTACGACAGAGAGCGCACGCAGGACGAGATACCGCAAAGCGCCTCGGGCAAGACGGTGATGACCACCGAGCCGAAGTTCGTGCCCGACGAGTCGGTAAGGATTTGCGTCGGCGAGGGGACGGAGCTCAACGTCAAGATGGTGGACTGCGTCGGCTATATGGTTGATGGTGCGCTTGGCGGCGAGGAGGACGGAGTCTCTCGCATGGTGATGACACCGTGGTCGGAGGAGGCTATGCCATTTGAGCGCGCGGCGGAGCTTGGCACGAGCAAGGTCATAGGCGAGCACGCAACAATAGCTATGCTCGTTACGACCGACGGCACTATTGCCGACATTCCGCGCGAGAGCTACGTGCCTGCCGAGGAGCGCGTGGTACGCGAGCTGAAGGAATCAGGAAAGCCCTTTGCGATAATACTTAATTCAAAAAATCCTCAAAGCGACGAGGCGCACGCGCTTGCACGAGAGCTTGAGGAAAAATACGGCGTGCCCGTGGCACTCGTTTCCTGCCCCGAGCTTAACGCTGAGGACATACGCGAGATTTTGGCACTCGTGCTCGGCGAGTTCCCGGTTCGCTCACTCACCTTTAATCTCCCCGAGTGGACAGAGGCGCTGCCCGAGGAGCACAGCCTGCGCACGGGGATAATTGAGGATATTTCCGCATTCTCTGATAAGGTAACGAGGCTCGGCGACATAGAGCGCGAGCTTGACTCGGCTCGCTTCACCCTCGTATCTATCGACGCGGGTGAGGGCACGGCGAGGCTTGACGTGCCTGTCGCAAGAGAAAAATATTTTGACACCCTCTCCGAGGTTACGGGTCTTGAGATTTCAGACGAGCGAGCTCTCTTTGCGACGGTTGGCGAGCTTGCAAAGGTCAAGGAAAAATACGACAAAATAGCCGAGGCACTCGCCGATGTGGAGGAAAAGGGCTACGGAATAGTTATGCCGACAAAGGAGGAATTGACCCTTGACGAGCCCGAGCTCACGAGGCAGTCGGGCGGCTACGGCGTTAAGGTCAGCGCGCACGCCGACTCCATTCATATGATAAAAACGGGCATACGCGCCGACGTTTCTCCCGTGATAGGCACAGAGGAGCAGTCTATGGAGGTTGTGAAATTCCTCACGGAGGAGCTTCTTGAAAACCCGGATAGCGTGTGGGAATACAATATGTTCGGCAAGTCGCTTTACGATATGATAGGCGACGGAATGAGGGCGAAGCTCACGCATATGCCCGACGAATCGCGGGAGAAGCTCGGCGAGACTCTCGGAAAGATTATAAACGAAGGCTCGAACGGCTTAATTTGTATTTTATTATAGGATTTTCAGGCTCTCTCTGTCGCGGGAGAGCCTTTTTTGTCACAATTTGGCTTTGAATTGGTTATTGACAAATAAAAAGATTTCGTGTATAATATTAGATACCTTCGGGGCCGCAATGGTTTCGACAGGGGTTATGAAGTACGATAAGCGTAGCGCGCCGGATAATCGCGTCAAAATGTCCAAACTTAAACAATAAACGACAACAAAACTGTTGCAATGGCAGCCTAAGGGCTGTGCCGCGGCTCTTTAATGCCGCCCGTACCGTGGGTGAGGACTACGGCTCCCACCGTGCGTCAAATCAGTAGTGAACATGAACCGAGAGTTCGCTCTTGTATCGGTCATGGATTAAAGGGCTACCCTAATGATAGCCTGTCCATCGGCGCTCATATAGGGGAAATCTAAAAGACGGACTGCCTACGGAGAAGGTTGTATGAATTGATCTTTGGACACGGGTTCAATTCCCGTCGGTTCCACCAAATAAAAAAGGCTCACCCTTGCGGTGTGTCTTTTTTATTTCCAAGCGATGGGAATTGAAGTAGGAGCGGTAGTGAATGAGAGTCCGGTGGACTCTCAGAGCCGCGAACGACCAAAGCGCGCAGTTCGCGCTGCGAGTCAATTCCCGTCGGTTCCACCAAATAAAAAAGGACTCACCCTTGCGGTGTGTCTTTTTTATTTCCAAGCGATGGGATTTTAAGGTTCTACCAGAATTCTCATTTAAAAGAACGAGAATTTTTATAAGGGTAATAGGGTTGATTTCGGCTTGAAGGTGTGATATAATACTCTCGGTTGATTTTTTGGTGACAAGCGAAAGGACGGAAAAATGAAAACTACATCCGACACGGTACTCAACGGAATACATATAGGCGAGCACAGCTTTGTGCCCGAGAGGGTTATAGACGAGATATACGAGCGCGCGGTGAAGCCGGGACTCAATTTCGTAACCATAAGAACGAAGCGCGCCGAGGACGTGCCGCAGCATTACTTTGTTGACTGGGCGCGGTATCTTACGGAAAACAAGATTTATTTCGTTTTTCTCTACACTGTTCAGAATGCGCCAAAGGGTAAAAAGAGCCACCTTGAACCCGAGACGGTTGCCGAAATCAAGAGGATTGCCGGTGAATACTTTATCGGTGATATGATAGGCGAGACCGGCAGCTCTGTCGCGTGCAAGTGGCCGGGCTATTACTCTGTGGGCGGTGTCGGCAGAGATAAGAACTACCTACCCCCTCAGCACACCGATATGAAGGTGGCGCACGAGAGCTACGTCCGCGAGGTGTCAAAGCTCATAGAAATAGACCGTGAGCTCGGTGTGCCTGACATAGTTTCGGTTGAAGCGACGGGACTTAACAAATACAACACCGAGGCCGGTGTTACTATTCCCATGCTCGAGCTGATGTGCGGTAGTCCTGACGCACTCGTTTCCTCACTGCGCGGTGTTGCGAGAGCGTATGACGCAAAGCTCTGGGGTACTTATGCCGCACACGAGTGGTACGGTGGTATGCGCCACGACGACACGCTGAAAAGAAAGAGACTTGAGCTTGCTTACAAGTATGCCTATCTTTCGGGCACGGGTGCTCTCTGCCTTG
Source organism: Eubacteriales bacterium (assembly GCA_045657165.1). Taxonomy (GTDB): domain Bacteria; phylum Bacillota; class Clostridia; order Oscillospirales; family CAG-272; genus UBA1740. The sequence continues at coordinate 3,517 of JAZOSP010000123.1, read as the reverse complement.
AGAGCGGTGACGAGCTTATCGAGTCCTACGGACACAGGTTTGACTCTGACTCCGAGATATGCGAGGACTATCGCAGGGTTGTCTCGGATATGATGGAATACATAAAAAGCGACGAGCGCCCTCTGGGTGGGCCGCGCGTTAATGTTGCTTTTGTATCGGGACTTCACGATGCGTGGGGCGGCTGGGGCGGCAGCTACGTATGGAATAACTTTACCGACGAGGCATGGGGACATAACGAGGCTGAGCACTCTTGGCGACTGCTCTCGGAGATTGGCGTAAAGAGGACGTGGGACGACATATCGAACTTTGGCGACTATGACCTCTCGGCATATCCCGCTTACGGAATGTATGACATCGTACCTATTGAGGCTGACGTTGAAAAGCTCTCACGCTACGATTACCTCATTTTCCTCGGATACAACTCTATGACCGACGAAAATTTTGAGAAGCTATACGAGTACGTACGTCGGGGCGGACAGCTGCTTATGAGTGCCGCACACTTAAATTACAGTACTAAAAGAAATGGAGAGCTTATTCTGCCCTCTAACGAAAAGCTCGAAAGACTTTTCGGCGCGCGATTTGTCGGAAAAACGCAAAAAAGCAACAACGGTGTAAAGTTTAATTATCATTCTCTTGACGAAAACAGGAAATATCCCGGCTCAAAGAATTTTGTCTGTGACCCGATTTATGCCTCGGGATATGCGGATTTTGCCGTATTCGAGCTTACAGAGGGCTTTGAGGCAGCGAGGGTGACCGACCGCTACGACAGCCGCCCCGGAATCTGCCCTGCTGTGATTGAAAATAAGGTTGGCGAAGGCATTGCAACGCTCATAACGAGCACAAACTACCCCGGACACCCGGCGCTTTATCCCCTCTACCGAACAGTAGCGCGCGAGCTTATATCTATGAGTGCAAGAGATGCCGACATACAGGTATTAGCAAGCGACAGGCTTCGCTACGCGGTATACGAGGGGGACAAAATCTACCTGCTCAACACCGACTATGACCTGCCGATAACCGTGAAAATTACAAAGCGCGACACGGAAAACACAGTAGAGCTTACACTCTCTCCGCTTGAGCTGCGCGCTGTAAAACTGTAGTCCAACTTTCTCCTTGACAAACCGTTTGGCATATAGTATAATGATTACGACATTTAATAAGGGAGATTTTTTATGAAATTTCTTTAGTGGGTTTTAACCCTTGTGGCATTTGGCTTTTACGGCTGGGCGATTTACGACTTTATTGTGACCGTTGGCACGCCCGAGTTTGACATCTTTGTCGTTTACTTCAGACTTGCGGTGGCCTCGTTTATAGACTACGTACTTATTCACCATCTCTCAGTGGCGATGTTCGACGAGAGCATAGTCTTTGAAATTCCCGGTTATATGTGGGACCCTGACAACGCGAGTGTTGGCGAGGTGCTTTTCTGCCTTGCGGTTATCTTAATCCTCGCTCCTATTACGATGCTCTTCTGCATCATTTATCACATCATGGGCACTGTAATGTCCTTTTCCGACGATTACTAAGCCGCATATTAAAAGAGCCGCACACCCGTGCGGCTCTTTCTTTTTTATTCAAAATTGATTTCTATGCTGACAAATGCCTCGTTGCCTGCGGAATCCTTCATAACAATGCGGTAGGTAGCGCCCGAGATAAGTGCGTCGGTAGCACCTACGGCTGTGCCGTCGGCGGTGTCCATAAGGAGAACGTTTGCCGAGGTGATAATCAGCGTGCCGTCGCGGTTATCGGTTGCCGTTACGTTTGCGATAAGGTCGCTGACGAGTGCCCCCTCGGAGAGTGTCATAACGATTCTATCGCTCTCCGTCGATATACCCGTGAGGGATATTGCGGGCGCCTCGGTATCGGTAAAGGTGACGGAGAGATGAAGCGCGCCGTTCACAGCCGAATACGCATAAGTATAATAACCGTCGGACATATCAACACGCTCCTCAAACGCCGTGAAGCTCTCAACCGTAGGAGCTACAAGCTCGGAGAGCCTTGCAAAGCTGCCCTCGGTCTTTCTGCCAAAGTAAAGTGAAAGCGTGTACTCGCCCTCGGGGAGTGCCGTGGGAAGAGCTATGCCCGCTTTGCCTGCAATAGACATATCGGCATTTGCATATGCCTTTACCTCAAACGCGCCCGCAAGCTCGTTCGCCGTCTTGCCGACGAGAGCCGCGCATACGCCGTACTCGTTCTGGTCGCCAAGGAGAATGTTCCTTTCAACCGCTACGCTAATAGCGGAGAAATCAATTCCGCTCTCGCTTACGGTAACGCTGCCGGAGATACCGCCCGAGATAGCGATAAGCGCAAAGTCCTCGGGAAGCTCGGGAATCATACTGATGTCAACGACCTCGTGCTTTGATACAAAGCCGCTATAGCCGTCAAGCGTATTTTCGTAAGCGTCAAAGGAATCGAAGATATATTCTACAAGGGTGTCGTAGTTAAACACCGTGCCGTTCCAATCACGGAAGAGCGCGTCCATATACTGCGTGCGATTTTCGTATACGCCAACGATTGCAGCGAAGGTTTTGTCGGTGTCTGGCTGAAGCTTTGACGAAAGCCCCATCGCATTAAAGAATTCCTGCAAAACGCCAAAGGGATCAGTGCAAACAGGGATGTCGGGATTATCAACGACTGTAACCATCATAGCGTCAAGGAAGAACGTGCCCGCAGTATCGGTGTTGGAATCAACATAGGTTTCACCGTTAAACTGAATCTGCTTTGAGTAATCCTCGCCGCCGACCTCAATAAACCAATCGGAGTCGTGCGCCACTCCGTCCTCGTCTATGTATTCAACGTCATATCCCTCATTTGTCTCTATAAGGTTAGTTTTTATGAAGCCGACGCCGTCAATCCATACGGTAGAATTAACGTTACTGCCGTAAAGCTTCATTCCGTTTGAGAATTCTACGTAGTCGTTGCCGAGAAGGTATAAGTGATAAGGATCCTCCTCATCGCTTCTGTCAAGAACTACCCTGTCCCAGCCGTTAATATTGGCAAGTGAAAGAGCAAACTCAAATCTTCTTTCGGCGAAATGAACCCAGAAAAGCTCGCTTGTCATGCTGTTAATGTTCAAGCGGATTTCATCACTTTCAAGGCACTCGCCGTGATAAATCTCGTAACCGTCGCGGTATGCCTGAAGCTTGCCGCCAAGCTGCATGAGTCCCTCGTCGGTTTCAAAAATGAAGCTAATGCCTATATTGTTATTGACGTCATATTCACCCTGCTTGGTAAAGTAAGGGTGCGAGCTGCTGCCGCTCCACGACATACCCTGCCACTTGCCGGTAGATCTGTCTGCAAGCGTCACGTTCATGAGGTCCCCGACCGAGTTTTTCTCAAGCGTTACCTTGTCAAGACCTGTGTTATAAGACTTTATCTCGTAATGCTTACCGGGGGTGTAAACAACCTCCATGGAGTTTAACCAGAGGCAGTCGTAATACTCCTGATAGCTTATACCGTAGTTAAGGTAGCTGACGGTCTCGTCGCCGTCCTCGTCGTAGTAAAACTGAATACGCAC
>JAZOSP010000122.1:0-63768 GCA_045657165.1 Eubacteriales bacterium | reverse complement strand
TTTAACATATATTCCGCAATTTCAAAAAATAATTATTAGTACTAAGGTATATCCGCGTCTATTTTCTTGTTACGTATGTTTCACGCATTAATGCTTTGTACGGTCGCCGTCGGGCGACAGAATGGAGATTTGTATGGACTTTGAGCTTAACGCCGTAAAGCGCGACATAGTAATCGAGGGCTTTAACAGCATATACTATTTTGAGTTTGGAAAGAACTTTTCTCACCCACCCGAGCGCCATACCTTCTGGGAGATGGTTTACGTCGATATGGGCGAGATTTTTGCCGTGTCCGGCACGCGAGGCCGTCGGCTCGGTCAGGGCGAGATAATTTTTCACCGTCCTATGGAAATACACGCTCATGCCTCAAGCGGCGGTATGCCCAACAATATGATAGTCGTGGCCTTTACCTCGCATAGCGAGGCTATGAATTTCTTCAACGGCAAGACCTTTACCCTCGGTAAGACCGAAAAAACGCTTCTCTCGCTATTTTTAGATGAGGCAAAGCACGCGCTCGGCAGATTACCGGGTGACCGCAACGATAAAAATCCTATTGATTTTTCTGACTCGCCCCTCGGCTCGACTCAAATGCTCGAATGTTATCTCACGGAGCTACTGATTCAGCTTATGCGAGGCGGCACGGCTGAGCGCTCCTTTGCTATCTGCGGAGCGCGCTCTATTGGCGAGAGCTCTATTGCGGAGCTGATAGCCAACTATCTTTCAGAAAACCGGGCGAGAACGGTCACCCTCTCCGAGCTGTGCTCACGCTTTTATATGGGAAAAAGCAAGCTTTTCTCTATTTTCCGTGACTTTGCGGGCACAAGCCCTATGGAATATCACGAAAAGCAAAGGCTCGCCGAGGCAAAAAAGCTTCTCGCGGGCGGCACTCATACGGTCAGCGCTACCTCCGAGGCGCTCGGCTACTCCTCTATTCACACCTTCTCACGCGCATTCAAGCGCGAGGTCGGCGTGTCACCGAGCGAATACGCAAAAACGATAAACTTAGCATAAAGCGGCGCCCGTTCCGAGATCTCGGAACGTGCGCTGCTTTAATTACCTTCAATTTTTCCAAGCACGTTAAATATATCGGTAATGTCGTAGGATACAAATTCGGCTTTTGTTTCAAGCTTCCTTCTGTTCTTCTCGGTCTTTGCTACTCCAAGGGTGTGAGTTCCTGCGTTGATACCGAAATCTATATCCGAGAAGGTATCGCCAACCATAAGAATCTCGTCGGGCGAAAGTCCTGTTTCTCTCTCAAAAACCGTCATATAATAGGGGTCGGGCTTGGCGGGGTGTTCACCGTCGTTTGTTAAAAGCACCTCAAATGCGTCGGCTATCCCGAGTTTTGAAAGCGTATGCCTTGCGCCGTAAATCGTATCGGAGGTGATAAGCCCGAGCTTTATTCCCTGCTTCTTTAGCGACTCGAGCAGCTCTCTCATTCCGTCACAAATCGGCACAACCTCGCCGTACGGAAGCGACGTTCGAAAGCCCTCGCCTACGTCGGCAATCAATGTGTCCCTATCGTACTCTATTCCCGCCGCCTCGTATTCGTCGAGGAACGCCATAGCGATTTCGGGGTGCAGCCCGCGACAGTGCGGGCCGTCGATATCCATCGAGCCGTCGGGCAAAAGCCCGAGCCTGCTCTTTATCCCCTCGCGGCAGACCTCAGCACCCGGATATTTTGCCGCAACCTGCTCGATAGCGGCAAGAGTCACGGGATACCAGCACCGCTCGTAATCGAGAAGCGTGCCGTCCTTATCAAATACAATACCCTTGATTTTCATCTAAACTTCCTTATTTATTTCATATATGTATGCTCTGCCGCGAGTGCCTGTTTGCTTTATTATACCCAGCTCGCGCAAAAGGTTGAGTGAAAAATATGCCCGCCTGCCTCTCATACCGAGCACGCGGTAAAGCTCCTCGGCGCAAAACTGCTCAGGGAGTCCCTCGGGCAAAAGGCAGCGGTAATCGTCACGAGAGGCAAGCTCCTCAATTGCTATAATATCGGTAGGTATTAGCTGGAGCTTTGTTGCACCGTGCTTCCTGCTCTTATCCCAGCCGTCAAGGTAGCGGTACTCCTCAGAGTCAAGATATACCAGCTTCACCGTCAGGTTTTCGTTCGGGATAAGCTCGCGTATTGCCGATAGCTCGGGTAGAGCGTCGGAATATTTACCCCGTTTTGTGCTTTTCCTTGGCGGAGTAAGCTCTCCCGTTTCACGGTCGAGCCAATGCAAAACGCGCACTCTTACTATGGGGTACACAACCGTAACGGGATAATGAGGGAGAAATTTACGAAGCTTTGGCAAGAGCTTATTAAACGCCCTCGTCTGAATTTCCACGACGCGCTCACCGTCAAAAATATCGGCAACGCTGCCAAGCAGCTCCCTCTCGTGGTGCTCCTCACAGGGCTCGAAATAATATTTCAGCACCTTGTGAAGAAGCTTTTCTCCAAGCGTCCCTATACCGCCCTCGGACACCTCCTCTGACAAAACGCGTCGCCGAGCCTCAAAAAAGCGAGTCCTGTCCATTTGACTCCCCCTGCAAATTACTAAAAAAATTATACATTATAGGTGTGGGAAAGTCAACTCGTTTTGTGAAAATATCCGATAAAAAGTTGGGGCACGTCCTTGCATAAAGCCTGCCTTTCAGGGAAAAAATATCCTAAAGCTTAACGGAAAGGAAAAGGAAAATGAAAAAAAGCGTTTCTTTAATTTTGGCACTATTATTTCTGACAGCAGGATTTTCAACCACCGCCCTTGCATATTTCGGAAGCGGTGCGGCAGTCGTAGCATCTGACGTCAACATGATTAAGACGGGGCTTATAGGGCAAAAGCTTACCTTCAGCGACGCAGATTTTAAGTCAGCTCTCTGTCTTTCGGATTTTGACACGGTGACTATAACGAAAATTCCCTCCTCGACAGAGGGCACGCTTCTTCTCGGCGGCAGACGTGTCGGCGAGGGGCGCGTAATCAAGCGTAAGAGCCTTGCCTCGCTCGTATTTATTCCCTCCTCCGATTCGGTTACGGAGTGTCGCTTCTCATTTACGGTTGACGGCTATGCGGGCGGCGCGGAGATTGAGTGCATAATGAAGTTCATAAATAAGGTAAATTACGCCCCCGAGGCAGGCGGTGAGACAGCCGACGTGTCAGTTAGAACGCAGGCTGAAATTTCGGTTTACGGCAACCTCACGGCAAAGGACCCCGAGGGTGACGATATCAGTTATATGATCGTCACCTACCCGAAAAGAGGAAGCCTCTCGCTTATTCCCGGCGAGGACGGCAGATATTGCTACACGCCTGCCGATGGCTTTACGGGCAGCGACCGCTTTTCCTACGTTGCACGTGACGAATACGGAAACTGGTCAGAGCCTGTGTCGGTAACCGTGCGCGTCACGGCAAGAATGTGCGACGCCGAGTATATTGATATGAAGGAAAGAGCCGAATACGGCGCGGCAGTTGCTATGACAGCTATGGGCGTTATGGGCGGCACGCTCCTTGGCGACGATATGTATTTTTCGCCCGACAAGGAGGTCACGCGCGCAGAATTTGTGGCTATGGCTATGAAGGCAATGGGCATACGCGCCGACTCCACGCTCTCCGCAACCTATTTTGACGACGACGCAGATATTCCCGCCTCGCTTAAGGGCTATATCGCCACAGCGCAGAGGATAGGGCTCGTCGTGGGTGATTTCAAGGACGGAAAGCTCCTCTATTCCCCGAACGAGGCGATAACGAAATATGAGGCAGCAAGGGTTATGGCAGAGCTGCTCGGCAAAAACGGCGAGGTTGAGGAGAGCGTTTTCGCAACCGACGAGGATATCCCCGTCTGGGCACGAGCAGGTGTAAGCGCTATGCGAACTCTCGGTATATTTGATTCCGAGGACACCTCGCTTATGGAAGCGGCAACTCGCGCAGAGGTTGCCGAGTATCTTTACCGTATGGTGGAGGTAAGATAATAAAAGGAGGCTGATTTTTTCAGCCTCCTTTTATTATCCTTGCAAGCGTTTTGCATATCTCCCTCGGCAAATCAGATGGGGTCACGCCATAATCGGTAAGCTCCTTTGCAAGTCCGTCGGCCGCCTTGCCGTGAAGATAGGCTGCTATTCCTGCCGCCGTCAAGGGGTCGGCAGTATAAGCCGCAACCGAGGCGAGGAGCCCCGAGAGGACGTCACCTGAGCCTGCCTTTGCGAGAGCTGATGAGCCCGAGCCGTTTATTAAAAGGCGCTCCCCGTCTGTTATAACAGTATCCGCACCCTTGAGAAGAAGCACGACTCCCCACTCACTCGCAAGCCGCCTTGCCACACAAATTCTATCCGACTGAATCGCCTCAACCGACAGTCCTGAGAGCCTTGATAGCTCAAGCGGGTGAGGGGTAATAATTATTTTGCGGCGCGCGATCCGAAAAACATCTTCAACCGACTCGGCATACCTTGATATCGAGTTTAGTCCGTCGGCGTCAATTATCAAAGTACCGCCCTCGATGAATATGAGTGCCCGAATGAGCGAGAAAAGCGAGCGCGACACGCCCGAGCCCGAGCCTATGACGCTTGAGGTACAGCCTTTCGAAATCTCGCAAATTTGCGACACGCCCCCGCCATCTAACGTATTTACGTCATATTTATCCACGTAAATTGCCTCGGGATATACGGCTCGCAGCTCTCTTGCAAGCTCCGCGCTGCCAAGGTACGTGACGTAACCAGCACCGCCGCGCAATGCCGCGGCGAGTGTGAGGTGCGCAGCACCTCTGTATTTATCCGAGCCACATATGACAAGCGTCTTGCCAAAGCTGCCCTTGTTAGAATCCCTTGGGCGGCGCGGCAGATTATCGAGAAGCCAGCCGTCGCTTGTAAGAGTGCCCGAGGTGCCAAGAATTACATCAGCTTTTTTAGAGTCAATCCCGGTTTCGGCACAGCAATAGGTTTCTGCTATCGTATTATGGGTGAGGTTCATACAGCGCTCCTTTAGGTTTGATTTGTGCATTTTGGGCACTTTTTGCCGGAAAATTTTATTTTTTTGGTCAAAGACGACAAAAAACACTTTACAAGTATAAGTTTTTTTGCTATAATATAAATAGCAAAGAAAAAACTCGGAGGTCTTTATGTCTAAAAAAATCATTATCACAATTGCACGTCAGTACGGTAGCGGCGGTAGAGAAATCGGTGAGAGAGTTGCAGAGCTTCTCGGCATTCCGATTTTCGACAAGGAGCTTATAACAGACGCCGCAGCTAAAGGAAGCCTCAATGCAGACGTAATTAAGACTGCCGACGAATCTGCGGCAAACAGTCTTCTCTACACGCTTGCTATGGGCTCAAACGTTCTTGGTACTACTATGCATTTCGGCTACAAAATGCCGCTTAACGATAGGCTTTTCATACTTCAGTCCGAGGCTATCAAGGAATATGCCAAGGAGGGCAGCTGCGTTATTATAGGCAGATGTGCCGATTACGTTTTACGCGACGAAGAAAACGTGCTTCGTCTCTTCATTTACGGTGACCTTGACCACAGGCAGGCTCGCGTTGCCGAGAGACACCCCGAAATTAAATCCTCGCAGATTATCGACGTTATCAACAAAACCGACAAGCGCCGCTCTACATACTATAATTTCTATACAGGTAACAAGTGGGGCAAATACGATAACTACGATATCGCAATCAACTCCTCTACTCTCGGAATTGAAGGCACGGCACAAATTATTTGCGCTTCGGCAAGAAAGCTGATTGAAGATTAAATTCTGTATTTTGCGCGCTAATGCAAGCTTTAGTTTGCATTAGCGCGCTTTTTTCTTATTTTACAATGTCGATTTTTTCACCGTCTGCGACAATACCCGAGGAATAAAGCTCGGTAAGAGCACGAACGAGCGACTCAATATCCCGAGAAGCTATGCACTCGCTTGCCGAGTGCATAGCGAGCTGAGGAAGTCCTATATCAACGGTAGCTACCGAAACGCGAGTATCGGCTATCGAGCCGAGCGTCGAGCCTCCGGGCATATCGGCACGGTTATTGTATCTTTGAACCGGTGCCCCTGCGCGCTGTGCAAGCGTGCGGAATATCGCGTCGGAAACAGCGTCGGTTGCGTAACGCTGATTTGCATTGTATTTTATTACAACTCCTCCGCCGAGAAGCGGTGCGCCCGAAGGGTCTGCAAGCTCGGGGTGATTCGGGTGCTTTGCGTGCGCGTTATCGGCACTGACCATAAAGCTGTCTGCGAGCATAGCGTAGTAACGCTCCTCGCTCGCGGCAATGCGCCTGAGAGTATAATCAAGGAAGGTTGATGCCGCGCCCTGCTTGGTCTCAGAGCCTACCTCCTCGTTATCAAAGACGGCAAGCACGGGGACTGCCGTGCGTGAGTCGGCTGAAAGGAACGCCACAAGAGATGAATAAACGCAAGCAAGGTCGTCAAGCCTCGGTGCGAGGATAAGACCGTTATCGGCGCCAAGCACCCGTCCTTCCTCTCTGTTGTATAAGAAGAGGTCGTGAGAAATTATATCCTCAGCTCCGACTCCTGCAGCCTCGGCAACAGCCGTCTCGAAGCACCCGCGAGTGTCGGCAACGCCAAAGAGCGGCAAAAGGTCTACCGCGGGGTTGAATTTATAGCCGTCATTGACTGTGCGATTCATATGAATTGCAACGCTCGGAATGGTAAGCAGGTCGCGGTCTATATTAACGAGGCGGCTCTCTATACCGCGCTCGGTTCTGACCTCTACCCTGCCCGCTACGGAAAGCGGGCGGTCAAGCCAGGAATAATGTATCATTCCGCCGTATTTTTCGGTTGCGAGGCGGTTATAATCACCGACAAGCTCGGGTGAGCGCTTTACGCGAAAGGAAGGCGAGTCGCCGTGCGTCGCGCATATCATAAATCCACCCTTTATCTCACCGCGCCATGCTATAATAGACGAGCCGTCGCGCACTGCGAAATGCCGACCTCCGTCGGAGTAGCCCTCCGAGGATTTTTCAGAGCACTCGGTGTAACCTGCCGCGATAAGCGCCTCCTTTACCGTATCGACGGTATGATAAGCGGTTGGAGATTTTTTTATAAATTCAAAAAGTCCATTTACGTAATCCATATTTATACTCCCGTTATTTTTTGAATCTTTAACGATTATATTTTACTACTTAACGACGAAAAAGTCAACTTAATACTTGAAAATTGGGCGCGTTTAGTGTAAAATATTACGTGGTAATTATTACATCACAGCATTTTGATTGGAGATAAAATGGAAGAGCTACTTAACAAAAATCCCGCAAGGAGCGTTTTTCGCTTCTTTCTTGAGATATCCGAAATTCCGCGCGGCTCTGGAAATACCGCGCCCATTGCTGACTACCTCGTGAATTTCGCAAAGGAGCGCGGCCTGTACGTGCGGCGCGACTCTGCCGACAACGTGATTATACGCAAGGCGGCAACGGAAGGCTATGAGAGGCGACCTACCGTTATTTTTCAGGGTCATACCGATATTGTGGCGGAAAAGCTCCAAACACTTGATAAGGATATGACACGTGAGGGCGTCGAGGTCTATCGCGACGGAGATTTTCTCCGCGCTCGCGGCACGACCCTCGGCGGCGACGACGGCGTAGCGCTTGCCTACGCGCTTGCAGTGCTCGACTCGACGGATATACCGCACCCCGAATTTGAAGCAATCTTCACCTCAGACGAGGAGGTAGGGCTTCTCGGTGCGGTGGCGCTTGACACCTCTGATATTCGCGGACGAATGATGATAAATATTGACTCCGACGACGAGGGTGTTTTCACCGTCGGCTGTGCGGGCGGTATGAGAGTCGACCTTTCTCTGTCCACAAAAAGAGAGGCATGCGAGGGCACAAGATACAAAATTACCGTTAGCGGACTTCTCGGCGGTCATAGCGGCGTTGAGATTGACCGCGGGCGCGAGAACGCAATTAAAATTCTCGGCGAGACACTCGCCTCGCTCGGGGATAAAATCCGTCTTATATCGCTGTCGGGCGGCAACGCCGACAACGCAATCCCCCGTGAGTGCGAGGCGACCGTCGTTGCAAGCACGCCTATCAACAACGATGAACTCTCTCTTATCGAGAGTATAAAAAATACGTATATAAAGACGGAAAACGATATTATGATCACAGTCTGCGAATGCAACGGTGACGTCTTGGCGCTTGACGAGGAATCGACTCGCGCGGCAGTGTCGCTCATCACGAGCGAGCCAAGCGGCGTTATCGCTATGAGTGAGGATATCCCGGGGCTTGTCGAAACCTCGCTTAATATGGGTATTGCAAGGCTCACTGAAGGCGAGCTTTCCCTCTCGTTTTCTATCCGCTCGGCAAAGGCTGCCGAAAAAGCGGCGCTCGGCGAGCGAGTACGCGCCATTGCCGCGAAGCAAGGCGCAGCTTCAAGCGAGCACGGCTCCTACCCTGCGTGGGAATATAGAAAGGTGTCACCTCTTCGCGACACTATGTGCCGCGTCTATGAAAAAATGTACGGAAAGGCGCCCACGGTGGTAACTATACACGCAGGGCTTGAGTGCGGAATTTTCTCGGACAAAATCGAAGGGCTCGACTGCGTTTCGATAGGACCTGACAACTTTGACATTCACACGACCGAGGAGCACCTCTCGATTTCCTCGACCGAGCGAGTGTGGGATTACCTCAAAGAAGTACTAAAGAATATATAACCGAAAGGAAAAGAGTATGAACAAGCAAAGACTCAAAAAATACGCAAATCTAATTGCCGTATGCGGCGTGAACGTACAGAAGGGACAGGAGGTTTTCATCTCCGCGGAGCTTGACCAGCCCGAGTTTGTCAAGATGGTGGTTGACGAGTGCTACAAGGCAGGCGCTTCAAAGGTCAGCGTTGACTGGATGTATCAGCCGCTTACCAAATCCAACGTGAGATACTGCTCTGAAAAGGTGCTCGGCTCGCTTGACAAGTGGCAGCTCGAAAGATGGGAGCACCAAGCGGAGGTGCTGCCCTGCAAAATATATCTTATGTCCGAGGACCCCGACGGCCTTGCTGGAATAAACCAGAAAAAATACGCGAAGGCTATGGCCTCTCGCTCAAAGCTCATAAAGCCCATCCGTAATAGGATGGAAAACAAATATCAGTGGTGCATAGCAGCCGTTCCCGGCAAGGCATGGGCAAAAAAGGTATTCCCCGGCGAACGTGCGAGCGTTGCGGTAGAAAAGCTCTGGGAGGCAATTCTCTCAACCTCGCGTGTCGACGACGACCCGATTGCGGCTTGGGCAGCACACAACGCCGACCTCAAAAAGAGGTGTGATTACCTCAACTCGCTTAAAATAAAGGAATTAAAATACAAATCTGCCTCGGGCACCGACTTTAGAGTTGGACTTTTACCTAACGCTATCTTTATGGCAGGCGGCGAGGAAACGCTCGGAAGTGGCGTTTACTACAACCCGAACATTCCCTCGGAGGAGGTGTTCACCTCTCCACGCCGCGGTGACGCCGACGGTATCGTTTATTCCTCCCGTCCCCTCTCCTACGGCGGTCAGCTTATCGACAATTTCTGGATTAGGTTCGAGGGCGGCAAGGCGGTTGACGTGGGGGCTGAGAAAAACGAGTCGCTTCTGCGCGAGCTAATCGCGATGGACGAGGGTGCAGCATATCTTGGTGAGTGCGCACTCGTTCCCTACTCCTCGCCTATTCGCGAGTCGGGGCTGCTCTTTTATAACACCCTCTTTGACGAGAACGCGGCGTGCCATCTTGCACTTGGCAGAGGCTTTACAAACGTGCTTGTTGATTATGAAAAGTACACCGAAAAAGAGGCTCACGAGATGGGCATTAACGACTCGATAGTTCACGAGGACTTTATGATTGGCACCGAGGACATGTCAATCACAGCCGTGCTCGAGGACGGTAAGAGCGTTAAAATATTCGAGAACGGCAATTGGGCGTTCTGATAAAAGCGAATACCGCCGCGGCAAAGCTTGCCGCGGCGGCTCTTTTATTTTTTGGTTAGAATAGCTTCGGCAGCCTTAACTCCGTCGGCGGCAGAGGAAATTATTCCGCCCGAGTAGCCTGCGCCCTCACCCGTCGGGTAAAGCCCCTTTATACCTATCGCCTCATAGCTACCGTCTCTCAAAATTCTGACAGGCGAGGTCGAACGGGTTTCAGCACCCGTCATTACTGCGTCGGGATAGTAAAATCCGGGCAGGTACTCCTCGAAATCGGCTATTGCCGCGCGGAGCGAGTCGGTAATGTATTCGGGAAGATAGTCGTCTGGGCTTGCCGTGCTCGTGCCGACTGGATAGCTTGGCAGCACCGTGCAAGGCTGAGTGGGTATGGTTTTTTTAACGAAGTCCTCCATTCGCACCGTGGGAGCAAGGTAACCGCCTCCACCCGCAAGATAGGCTGACTCCTCAATTTTGCGCTGAAGCTCAAAGCCTGCAAGCGGGTCCTCTGAAGCAAAATCCCGCGGGGTCACCGACACGAGAAATGCGGCGTTCGAGCTTGAGCCGTCGCGCAAGTACTCACTCATTCCGTTGGTGACGACACCGCCCTCACTGCTAGTTGCCGCAACCACCGTTCCGCCGGGACACATGCAAAAGCTATACACGCTTCTGCCGTTATCCAGATGGGTGACGAGATGATACGAGGCGCTGCCGAGCCCCTGAGGCGCACATTCACCGTAAATCAGGCGGTCTACGTGCTCGCGGGGGTGCTCGATACGAACGCCTATACCAAATCCGCGCGGCTCCATTATAACGCCCGTCTTCTTAAGCACCTCAAAGGTATCGCGAGCGCTGTGCCCTATTGCAAGAACTATGTTTTCGGTTTCTATTATTTCCTCTTTTCCATCGCACATCACCCGCGCGGCGCATACTCTGCCGTCCTTCAGGTTTATGCCTACGAGGCGCGTAGAAAACATAAGAGTTGCACCGAGCGAGATGAGCCTTTCGCGCACACGCCTCACGATATGCGAGAGCTTATCCGTACCGAGGTGACCGTCCATTGAATAAAGAATTTCCTCGGGTGCGCCTGCCTCAACGAGCGCGCGGAGCACCTTCATTTTGTATTTATCGTGCGAGCCAACCTTGAGCTTGCCGTCGGAATACGTTCCCGCACCGCCCTCGCCGAACTGAACGTTACACTCGGGATTAAGAATACCGAAGAGCTCAAGCCGTCTTACGCACTCTGCCCTCTCCTCAACGGGCAGACCTCGCTCAACCAATATCGGTCGTGCACCCGACTCCGCAAGAGTCAAAGCGGCAAAGAGCCCTGCGGGCCCCGAGCCAACCACAACGGGGCGTGCACCAAGCTTCGCCTCGGGTAGCTCAAGCTCTAATCCGTCGTGAGGCCTTACCTTGTTGCGAATTTTAAGGAGCCCCGACTCCCTATCCTCTGAGAGTGCGAGGGCTACGGTCATTTTGTAATGAATATCTGTTTTGTCAGCGGCGGAAAGCCGCTTTTTTACTATTTGAAAGTCCCGCACCTCCTCCTCAGACAGTGGAAGACGCACTCTTAGCGCCGACCGAACGTCACCCGAGGTGTAAGCGGCAGGGACTCTGATTTCGGTTTCAATCATAACAGAGCTTCCTTTTTAGCGTTATATTTGTATTTTACCACGCGCTTTGGCTTTTTTCAAGACTCGGTCGCATTTTTTCCGCATACCCAAGCATATTTCGGTCAAAAATAGATTTATCAAAAGAAAAGGAGCAATTCTTGTGAAAAAAACGGCTGTAAAAATTATTGCTTTTACACTCACGGCAGTCCTTTCGCTCACCGCCCTCGCGGGCTGCGGTATGAGCGAGGACGTGTCGGTGCTTTATTACACCTTTGCAGACACTTATATATCCGGAGTGCGCGGAGCTATGGACTCTGCGCTTAACAGTGCAAATCTCGGCTACCACAACTATGACGCCGGCGGAAATCAGACTACCCAGACCGAGCAGGTCGATACGGCTATCTCAAAGGGCGCGCGTGTGCTCGCCGTCAACGTGGTTGACACAGGCTCTGACGACGCGGCAAGCGCAATAATCTCGAAGGCGAAGGCGGCGGATATTCCCGTCATATTCTTCAACCGCTCGGTTAAGGAGTCGGTGGTAAAGAGCTACGAGAAGTGCGTTTTCATAGGCACCGATTACGAGATGGCAGGCCGTATGCAGGGCGAGATGATAGGCGAGTATATACTTGAAAACTACTCCGACGTCGATCTCAACGGAGACGGTAAAATCAGCTACGTTCTATTTAAGGGTCAGCAGGGCAACCTTGAGGCAGAGGCGCGCACGCGCTACGCAGTCGAGGTGTGCAACGAAATCCTAAGGGCGGCAGGAAAGCCATCTATCACCTTCTACGATAAAAACAATACCTCAGGCTATATAGTTGACCAAAACGGAACATGGTCGAATGCGGCGGCAAACGACTCTATGAAAACCATTCTCTCCGGCTACAGCGAGTCGGGCGGAAACATGGTTGAGCTCGTTATTGCGAACAACGACGAGATGGCTCTCGGCGCGCTTGCGGCACTCGAGGAGGTAGGATATAACAAGTCGGGCGCTCATCACGTTCCCGTCTTCGGTGTCGACGCCTCCGAGGCTGCAAAGGCAAAGATACGCGCGGGGGCTATGACGGGCACGGTAAAGCAGGACGGCGAAAGAATGGCAGAGGTTATGGCTGCGGTCGCAAGGAATTTACTTGACGGTAAGGAACCGTTTGAGGGAATTGACGAGGCTATGATAATAGGCGATTGGAGAATCAATATTCCCTACTCCACCTACACGGGAGAGGAAGACGGAGATAGCTGATGGAGCCGCTTCTTAAAATGGAGAATATCTCCAAGTCCTTCCCGGGCGTGCGCGCTCTCGACGGTGTTTCCTTCACGCTCGAGCGCGGCAGCGTGCACGCCCTGATGGGCGAAAACGGCGCGGGAAAATCGACGCTTATGAAATGCCTTTTCGGCGTTTACGCGACAGACGGCGGTAAAATATACCTTGAGGGGCGAGAGGTCAATTTCGGCGGGCCTCGCGACGCGCTTGACCACGGAGTAGCTATGGTGCACCAGGAATTAAATCAGGCACTTACGCTTTCTCTCGCCGACAATATGTGGCTCGGGCGTTACCCTCGCTATCCATTTTTGCCGATTATAGATAAAAGGAAAATGCTCGCAGACACAGAGACGATTTTCGACGAGCTTGGCATAAAGCACTCGCCCGAGAGAAAAATGGGTGAGCTTTCGGTATCCGAGCGGCAGATGATAGAGATAGCGAAGGCTGTGTCATACGGCGCTAAAATAATCGTATTTGACGAGCCGACCTCCTCGCTTACGGACAGAGAGGCAGAAAGACTTTTCGGCATTATAGAAATGCTGAAGAAGCGCGGCTGCGGCATAATTTATATCTCGCACAAAATGGCGGAAATACTCAGAATTTGCGACACGGTTACCGTCATGCGCGACGGAAGGCACATCGCAACGCACCCGTCGGACGAGCTTGATAATGACAAAATAATAAGGCTCATGGTCGGGCGCGAGATATCCTCGGTTTATCCTAAAAGAGAGCACAAGATTGGTGAGGTGCTATTTGAGGCCGAGGAGCTCTCGGGCGAATATTCACGCCTTAAATCCGCGAGCCTGAGACTCCGTAAAGGCGAAATCCTCGGTATCGCAGGGCTTGACGGCTCGGGCAGAACCGAGCTGCTTGAGGGGATTTTCGGTCTTTCAAGTCTATCCACGGGAAAGCTTTTCCTCGACGGCAAGGAAATTAAAAACCGTACCCCGATTGAGGCTGTAAAAAACGGCTTTGCGCTTCTGACAGAGGAGCGCCGCGCAACGGGTATATTTTCCATTCTTGACATAAGGGAAAACACGACGATAGCGGCACTCGACAAAATATCTCGCGGTCCTTTCGTTTCGACAAGACTAGTAAAGGAAGCAACCGAGGACTGTATAAGAAAAATGCGTGTTAAAACGCCCTCTGACAAAACCAAAATCGGCACGCTCTCAGGCGGAAATCAGCAAAAGGTTATACTCGGGCGCTGGCTTCTTACAGAGCCGCGAGTGCTTATGCTCGACGAACCGACGCGCGGTATAGACGTGGGTGCAAAATACGAAATCTATACCCTCCTCGCCGCACTCGCAAGCGAGGGCCACGGCATAATTATGGTTTCCTCGGAAATGCCCGAGCTCATTGGCGTTTGTGACAGAATTATCGTAATGAGTGGGGGGCGTGTTGCGGGAGAACTTTCCCGAGAGACTGCAACGCAGGAGAAAATTATGGAGCTTGCCGCAAGATATGCGGAATAGCGGAAAGGACTTGAGTTGAAAAACGACGGAATATTTGTCAAAGCACTGAACGGCTTCAAAAGGAAATATGAAAACGGTCGCAAGCGAGTAGATGATTTTCTCGCTCTTGACGCAAAAGAACGCACACGGGTGGCACTTAACGCAATTCTCGACCGCGCTATGATTATAGCTCTTATAATTGCAGTTGTGATTATTGCTATCGTGAGACCGCGCTTTATTTCGGTAGCGTCGATTATCAATATTTTATCCCTGACCGCGGCAAGGCTGCCGATAGCTCTCGGTATAGGCGGTGCTATCGTGCTGACGGGAACCGATATTTCCGCAGGGCGAGCCGTGGGTCTTACGGCGTGCATTACCGCTTCCCTGCTTCAGATGACGGGATATGCGGGAAAGATGTTTTCCTCTCTCCCCGCGCTTCCTATCCCCGTCGTCTTGCTTGCGGTTGTAGCGGTCGGCGCGCTGATAGGAACGGTCAACGGGTTTTTCGTGGCAAGATTCAAGCTACACCCATTTATCGTCACACTCTCAACGCAGCTGATAATTTACGGTGCTATACTGCTCTATTTGCAAATAGGCGGTAACGGCGGTCAGACCCTCTCGGGGCTTGACCCGTCTTATATCGATTTCGTTGCGGGTCCGCTTTTCAAAATTGCTGGAATAGCCGTGCCGAGATATATTCTCTACTCACTTATTATCACGGTTTTGATATGGGTTATCTGGAACAAAACCACCTTCGGCAAGAATATGTTTGCCGTCGGCTCAAACGAGGAGGCGGCAAGAGTTTCGGGCGTTAACGTTTTCAAAACCGTAATACTCGTGTTCATGCTTGCGGGCGCTATGTACGGCATAACCGGATTTATTGAGGGCGCGCGAATCGCCTCTGCGGCATCATACACGGGACAAAATTACGAAAGTGACGCCATTGCCGCCTGCGTTATCGGCGGTGTATCCTTTGTAGGTGGAACGGGAAAGGTCGGAGGTGTCGTTCTCGGAGTTCTGCTGCTTCAGATTATATTCGTCGGCCTTAACTTTTTGTCGGTCGACCAGAATCTTCTTTACGTCATCAAGGGTCTTATAATCCTCTTTGCCTGCGCACTCGATATGCGAAAATATCTGAAAAGAAGATAACGCCGTGGGGTCTGCGATTGCAGACCCCTTCACATTTATATACCTACCCGAGCCACTTTTTCACGAAAAAGCCTTGACATTTTGCGCGTATGCGATATAATTATATATTATATACTTTTCCGGGAGGTGAGCTTTCGTGATAAACGGAAAAATGCAGGCACTCGGTGCCGTACGCTCGGTAATACGCGAGCTTTTTGAATACGGCAAAAAAAGGAAAGCTGAAATCGGCGAGGAAAACGTCTTTGATTTTTCCCTCGGCAACCCCAGCGTTCCCGCCCCCGAATCGGTAAACGCAAATCTCACCCGTCTTATACGTGAGGAAAGCTCCGTCGACCTGCACGGCTACACGTCGGCACAGGGCGACGCGAATGTGCGCGCGGCGATTGCCGATTACGTAAATAAGACCTTCGGCGAGTCGGTCACAGCCGATTGCTTTTATCTTACAGTCGGAGCTGCCGCCGCTATTGCCGCAACTCTGACGGCACTCGTATCACCCGGTGAGGAGGTAATCGTTCCCGCGCCTTACTTCCCCGAATACAAGGTATTCATCGAGCGTGCGGGCGGCACAATACGCCCCGTGCCATGCAAGGCGGACTTCTCGCTCGACGTCTCGGCTATCCGTATGGCGGTAAACGAAAAAACAGCCGCTGTTATAATCAACTCACCCAACAACCCCACGGGCGTGGTGTATTCCGAGAATAACGTAAAAGAGCTTACGGATATGCTCCGCGAGGTGTCGGCGGGACGGACAGCACCGATATATCTTATCTCCGATGAGCCCTACCGCGAGCTCGTTTACGGCGGCGTGACAGTGCCGTTGCTCACAAAGTATTACGACGATACCGTCGTTTGCTATTCTTACAGCAAATCCCTCTCCCTGCCCGGTGAGAGGATAGGCTACGCTCTCGTTTCTCCGAGAATAAAGGACTTTACCGAGGCATATCAGGCAATTTGCGGTGCAGGGCGCGCTCTTGGGTACGTATGTGCGCCAAGCCTTCTTCAGCGACTGCTTCCCTGCTGCCTCGGCGAGGTCGCAGACCTGTCGGTATACGACAGAAACCGCAGGCTTCTCACCGAGAGCCTTACGGAATACGGCTTCGAGGTCACACGTGCTGACGGCGCGTTCTATCTTTTCGTCAAATCCCCCTCGGGTGACGCAGGTGAATTTTCCGAGAGAGCGAAGAAATTCGAGCTTCTGATAGTGCCGAGCGACTCGTTTGGCTCACCGGGATATGCTCGAATTGCATACTGCGTTCCGACCGACAAGGTAAAAAAGGCCCTGCCCGCGTTCCGCGCACTTGCGCAAAGCTATAAAAATGAGGACTGAAAATGGAAAACAATCTTGACAAGGCAAGACGTAAAATAAACGAAATAGATAAAGAAATGGCAGAGCTCTTCTGCGAGCGACTCCGCGCGGCAGAGACGATAGCCGAATATAAAAAAGAGAGAGGACTTGCTATCCTTGACCCTATACGCGAGGAGGAGGTCGTAAGACGCAACTCCGCGCTCATAGAGGACGAGGAGATTAAAGCCTTCTACGTCAATTTCCTGCGCGACGTTATGAAGACCTCGCGCTCCTATCAGGCAAAGCTGCTTGAGGGAATGAGGGTTGCATATTCGGGTACTGTGGGTGCATTTGCACACATAGCCGCCGAAAGGCTTTTCCCCACAGCAAAGAAAATTTCATACCCCGACTTTACCGCGGCGTACCGTGCCGCCGAGAGCGGCGAGTGCGACGTATGCGTTTTGCCGCTTGAGAACAGCTATAACGGCGAGGTCGGTCAGGTGACAGACCTTATGTTC
Source organism: Eubacteriales bacterium (assembly GCA_045657165.1). Lineage (GTDB taxonomy): Bacteria > Bacillota > Clostridia > Oscillospirales > CAG-272 > UBA1740. Next base: position 46,615 of record JAZOSP010000122.1, on the reverse strand, counting down.
TCGGGCTCTCTTTACGTAAACGGAATCCTTGAGCTTTCGGTAACGCAGGACCTGCTTGGCGTTCGCGGCAGCACAATCGACGGCATAAAGCGGGTTGTGAGCCATCCGCAGGCGCTCGGTCAGTGTGCCGAGTACATACGCGAGCACGGCTTTGAGATTTCCGAATACAGCAATACCGCCCTCGCTGCAGAATACGTGGCTAAAAAGGGTGACCTCTCGGTTGCCGCTATCGCGAGCGCAGAGGCTGCGGACCTCTTCGGACTTACCGTTCTCGACCACGATATAAACGAAAGCCGTAGCAACACCACGCGCTTTGCGGTATTTTCAAGAGTTGCAAGCAAGCGTCTCTCGCGCGAGATGGGTATGCACTCGATTCTCCTCTTTACCGTTCGCAACGAGGCAGGAGCTCTCGCGCGCGCAATAGACGTTATAGGAAGCCACGGCTTTAATATGAGAAATCTTCGCTCAAGACCTATGAAGGAGCTGCTCTGGCAGTACTATTTCTACGTGGAGGCAGAGGGCGACGTGCAGACCGAGGAGGGCCGTCTTATGATGGAGGAGCTCGGCGAATTCTGCGACAGACTCAAGTTTGCAGGCACTTACGTAAAGCGCGTATAAGCTAAAAGGAGAAGGAATGACGACCTTACATATGAGCCTCGGCGAGCGAGGCTACGATATAAACGTCGGCCGCGGTACGCTTGCCCGTGCGGGTGAGCTTTTTAACCTTGACCGCCGCGTTTTTATAGTCACAGATTCGGGTGTCCCCGCGGAATACGCAAGGCAGGTGGCGTCCTTAGCTAAGGAGTCAAAAATTCTGACCGTGCCCGAGGGCGAGGGCTCGAAGAGCATTGACACCTACTCACGGCTTCTTGCCGAGATGACCGATTTCAAAATGACAAGAAGCGACTGTGCGGTAGCCGTCGGCGGCGGTGTTGTCGGAGACCTCACGGGATTCGTGGCGGCAAGCTATATGAGGGGCATTGATTTTTACAACGTCCCCACGACGCTCCTCTCGCAGGTAGACTCCTCTATCGGCGGCAAATGCGCCATAAATCACGCGGGTGTTAAGAATATCGTCGGCGCCTTTCATCAGCCCCGCGGTGTTATAATTGATATTGATACGCTGAAAACCCTCCCCGAAAGGCAGATTGCAAACGGGCTTGCCGAGGCGGTAAAGATGTCACTTACCTCTGACGCAGCTCTTTTCGCCCGCTTTGAGTATGAGGGTGTATGCGGCGAAAACATCGAGGAAATTATCGTATCCTCGCTTAAAATAAAAAAAGCGGTCGTCGAGGAGGACGAGCGCGAGTCGGGGCTCAGGAAAATTCTCAACCTCGGTCACACGCTCGGACACGCTATTGAGGCGGACACGGGAATGAGCGACTACTATCACGGCGAATGCGTTGCGATAGGTATGCTCCCCGTCGTATCCGACGAGGTGCGTGCAAGGCTTGTGCCGGTTTTGAAAAAGCTCGGACTGCCAACGTCTTATAGCGGTAATATTGACTCGGCGCTAAGACTTGTCGAGCACGACAAAAAATGTGAGGGAAAGAAAATCAGCGTGGTGCTCGTACCGAGTGTCGGCAAGTTTGAAATAAAGAAAATGTACTCACACAAGTTTGCCGAGCTCGTAAGAGAAACCCCTCTCAAATAAGCTTTAAGGAGATTCCCCCCCTTGAAAAACACGTTTGGAAACAGCATAACCGTCACCCTATTCGGAGAAAGCCACGGCGACTTTATCGGTGCGGTGCTTGACGGACTTGCTCCGGGTATTAAAATTGACGGCGAATACATAAAGGAACGACTTGCAAAAAGACGTCCCTCGGGCAGAATTTCGACCTCACGCGTAGAGGCAGACGAATATAAAATCGTAAGCGGCGCATATCGAGGATTCACTACGGGCACGCCGCTTTGTATTCTCATTCCCAATACTAATAAGAAGAGCGCAGATTACGACTCGATAAAGGCAATTCCCCGTCCGGGACACGCAGACTATACCGCAGAGTGTAAGTATCACGGCTTTCAGGACCCGAGAGGCGGCGGTCATTTTTCGGGTAGAATCACGGCTGCCCTCGTTGCCGCAGGAGCGATACTCGAGTATGCCCTCGAGGCAAAGGGCATCAAAATCGGCACTCACGTCTCCTCGCTTCACGGCATAGGCGAGAGAGGTATTCGCGACGTATCCGACGTTAAGCTGCTCGCAAAAAGAAGCTTTCCCACCCTTACAGAGGAGGCGGAGACTTATATGCGCCGCGCTGCAGAAGCAGCGGCAGAGGTCGGTGACAGCGTGGGAGGTATTCTTGAAACGCTTGTATGCGGTGTGCCGTCAGGTGTTGGCGAGCCGTGGTTTGACACCGTCGAGAGTATGCTCTCGCACGCGCTCTTCGCTATCCCTGCGGTCAAGGGAGTCGAGTTTGGACTCGGCTTCACGCTTGCTGAAAAATTCGGCAGTGAGGCAAACGACCCATTAAGGATATCGAATGGCAAGGTTGTCACCGAAACCAACAATAACGGCGGAATAAACGGCGGTATCACAAACGGTATGCCAATTCTTTTCAGGTGTGCCGTCAAGCCCACCCCGTCGATATATAAGGAGCAAAAAAGCGTTGACCTTTTGACCCTTGAGAACACAACCCTGTCCATTGAGGGCAGGCACGACCCCTGTATCGTCCAAAGAGCAGCGGCTGTAGTAGACGCTGTAACAGCAATCGTTATAGCCGACCTGCTTGCAACAAGATTCGGCACAGATTATCTTACAAGCGACAAAAATTAAAATAATTGTTTACATTTTCGCGGCTTTTTAAGCCGTAAAAATTTCTAATTACAGGATAAATTATGAAATACGGTCTTATAGGCGAGAAGCTCGGACACAGCTTCTCTGCCGAAATTCACGCACATCTCGGCGATTATGAATACAACCTCACAGAGATTCCCTGTGAGGCACTTGACGCCTTTATGACCGAGCGTGATTTCCTTGGAATAAACGTTACTATACCGTACAAGGAGAGGGTCATCCCCCACCTTGACTATATTGACGAGGCGGCAAAAAAAATCGGTGCCGTCAATACTGTCGTCAACCGGGGCGGCAGGCTTTACGGCTACAATACTGATTTCTATGGAATGTCGGCGCTGATAAAACACGCAGGCGTGACACTCGCAGGGCGCAAGGTTGCCATTCTCGGCACAGGCGGCACGTCGAAGACCGCGCGCGCGGTAGCCGAGTCACAGGGGGCTGCCAAAATAATTACCGTAAGCCGCAGGGGCGGCGAATCGGTAAGCTACGAGGCGCTTTACAGTGAGCACTCCGACTGCGAGGTTATAATTAACACGACCCCCGTCGGTATGTTTCCGAGTGCCTTTGATAAGCCCGTTGACCCCTCGCGCTTCCATATACTTACGGGTGTTATCGACGCGGTTTACAACCCTGTGAGGACACCCCTTGTACGCAGTGCAAAAGCACTCGGTATTCCCGCAGAGGGCGGTCTTTACATGCTCGTTGGACAGGCTGTGCGCGCCTCGGAGATATTCCTTGATATGAAATATGAAGACGGGCGCATAGACGATATTTACACCCTGCTTTGCAGGAAAAAGGAAAACATAGTTCTTACGGGAATGCCCGCCTCGGGCAAGAGCACCGTAGGTGCTATTATAGCAAAAAAACTCGGAAGAGAGCTTATCGACACAGACGCGATGGTAGTCAGCAGCACAGGCATGGAAATTGCCGAGATTTTCAAAAAGCGCGGTGAGGCAGAGTTCAGAAGGCTTGAGACCGAGGCGATAAGAACGGCGTCGCTTAAAAGCTCCGTGGTTATTGCAACGGGCGGCGGCGCTGTTTTGAAGAAGGAAAACATCGACGCCCTCTCTGCAAACGGGCGGATATATTTTATTGACAGACCCCCTGAGGCACTCATTCCAACCGACACGCGACCTCTTTCAAGCACGCGCGAGGCTATTTTTCAGCGCTACAAGGAGCGCTATCCAATTTATCTATCGACCGCCGACGTGCAAATAAGCGCCGACATCCCACCCGAGTGCGTCGCAGAAAAAATCATCGGAGATCATATAAAATGAAGCTTTATATAATAAACGGACCAAACCTCAATATGCTTGGCATAAGAGAGCCCGACAAGTACGGCAAAACCGGCTATGCAGAGCTTACAGAGCTGATACGCGCGCACTGCTGTGAACGCGGCATTACGCCGATCTTCTTCCAATCAAACCACGAGGGTGACCTTGTTGACAAAATACAGGAAGCCTATTTTGAAGGAGCAGACGGTATAGTCATAAACCCGGGAGCTTACACCCATACGAGCATAGCCATCCTTGACGCAGTTCTCTCAACCTCTCTACCAACCGTTGAGGTGCACATCTCAAAGGTCGAGGAGCGCGAGGATTTCCGCCAGACAAGCTACATTAGGCGTGCATGCGTAAAGACTGTAACCGGTCACGGCACGGCTGGCTACCTTGAGGCAATAGATTATCTTTCGGAGATGCTTTCGAGAAATGAAAATTAAGATACACAAAGGCATAGCAAACGGAGAGGTTCTCGCCCCTGCGTCAAAGAGCATGGCACACAGACTCCTCATTGCAGCGGCAATGTGCGACGGTGAGAGCACGGTCAGACGCGTTCCCGAATGCGAGGACGTGCTTGCGACCGTAGACTGTCTTCGCAGCATGGGAGTCAAGATAACGAGGTGCGGCGAGGATATGAGGGTGCGCGGCATAAATTTTGCCTCTGCGAGCCCCACCTCCCCGCTTCTCTGCCGAGAGAGCGGAAGCACTCTGCGGTTTATGATACCGCTTGCCCTACTCTCCGGCAACTCTGTAACGCTCCGCGGCGCTGCGCGGTTGCTCGAGCGGCCGCTTTCGGTTTATGAGGATATTGCAAAGAATCGCGGACTCACACTTTCCCGCGCTAATGGCGAAATAAAGGTCATGGGTCCTCTTTCGGCAGGCGAATACTCCTTGCCCGGCAACGTCAGCAGTCAGTTCATAACAGGACTTATGCTTGCACTCCCTACTCTGCCCGATGATTCAAGAATAATAATAACCACAGGTCTTGAAAGTCGCTCATACGTTGAGCTTACCCGTGCGGCGCTTGCTGCATTTGGCGTCGAGATAGTCTGGGAAAGCGAGCAGACACTCTATGTAAGGGGTGGTCAAAAGTATATCCCGTCTGACGTTACGGTCGAGGGCGACTACTCTGGTGCGGCATTTCTGCTTGCGCTGAATCATCTCGGTGCGAGTGTCAGAGTCGAGGGGCTTTTGCCCGACAGTCTGCAGGGTGACAGGGTGGCAGACGAGCTGTTTTACTCTATACGCCGCGGCTCTGCCGTAATTGATATAAGCGACTGCCCCGACCTCGGACCGATACTCTTTGCGGTTGCGGCGGCACTTGGCGGTGCAACCTTCGTTGGGACGAAGCGGCTTCAGATAAAGGAAAGCGACCGAGCCGCAGTGATGGCAGAGGAGCTTTCAAAGTTCGGTGTTAAGCTCACACTTTCGGATAACAGCGTTACAGTCGCAGGAGGCGAGCTTCATACTCCAAAAGAGGAGCTCTGTGCCCACAACGACCATAGGATTGTTATGTCGCTTGCCGTGCTTGCGACCCTAACAGGCGGTGTGATAGATGGAGCTGAGGCAATAAGCAAAAGCTACCCCGACTTTTTCTCGGACCTCTCCCGTCTTGGAATAAGATGTGAGACGGTAGAATAAATCAAGGAAAACTGTATGAATTTTAACAAAGACACGAAAATACTTATTATTGGTCTCGGAGTAATAGGCGGCGGATACGCGGCGGCTCTTTCCGAGGCAGGATATCACGTAAAATGCATTACCAAGGAAGCGCACGACGTAGACTACGCTCTTGAGCACGGAATGATTGAATACGGAGCAACCGAGGTAAAAGAAGAACTCGTCAGGGATGCGGACCTCATAATCTTTGCTCTCTATCCGACAGTCTTTATCGACTGGATTGAAAAACACGGTCATCTCATGAGCCGTGGCACTCTCATAACCGACGTTACGGGCGTAAAATCAAGTGTCGTTAGCCGCGTACAGAATATGCTTCCCGAGGGCATTGAATTCATCTCGGCTCACCCGATGGCAGGCCGCGAGCGAAGCGGTGTGGAGTTTAGCGACGCGAAGGTTTTCAAGGGCGCGAACTTCATAATAACTCCGACGGAGAAAAACACCAAGGAGAGTATAGAGATCGCAAAAAGGCTCGGCGAGGTGCTCGGATTTGCGAAAATCTCCACACTTACAGTAGAGGAGCATGACAGAATGATTGCATTCCTCTCTCAGCTCACTCACTGTATTGCCGTCACCCTTATGACCTGCAACGACACACCGAATCTTGAAAAATATACGGGTGACTCATTCAGGGATTTAACGAGGATAGCAAAGATAAACGACCGAATGTGGAGCGAGCTTTTTATAATGAACAAGGACGCCCTCATTTGCGAGATGGATAAATTTATAAAGGAATTTCAGGACTTCAAGGAGCTGATTGAAAAGGAAGACGCCGAGGCAATGCGCAAAAAAATGCGCTCCTCCACCGAGAGGCGCTCGCTCTTTGACAAGCCCACACCCTAAGATACAAGAGGAAAACGCTTATGAATATGGAATTTTACAGAAAGCTCCCGATACCAAAGGATATAAAGGAGCAGTTTCCCATAACCCCCGAGCTTGCAAAGAGAAGAGAGGCTCAGCTCGAACAGTTAAGAAAAATATTCACGGGAGAATCAGACAAGTTCCTTCTCGTGATAGGTCCCTGCTCTGCCGACAACGAGGACACGGTGCTCGATTATATTTACAGGCTTCGTACCGTCTCCGAGCGTGTCGCGGACAAGATAATGATAGTGCCGAGAATATACACTAACAAGCCCCGTACCACGGGTGAAGGCTACAAGGGTATGCTTCACCAACCAAACCCCAACGAGAAGCCCGATCTTCTTAAAGGGCTTATAGCTATAAGAAAGCTTCATATGAGAGCGCTCTCGGAGACAGGCTTTGCCTGCGCTGACGAAATGCTCTACCCCGAAAATCACAGATATCTTTCCGACGTGCTCGCCTATACGGCGGTCGGGGCACGCTCGGTTGAGGACCAGCAGCACAGGCTCACCGCGAGCGGTCTTGACGTTCCCGTAGGCATGAAAAACCCAACGGGCGGTGACATTTCGGTTATGATAAACTCGATTAAGGCAGCACAGTCCTCGCACGTATTCCTTTACCGCGGCTGGGAGGTGAAAAGTCAGGGTAACCCGTACGCGCACGCGATACTGCGCGGGTACGTTGACAAGCAGGGCAAGTCTCACCCGAACTATCACTACGAGGACCTCTACAACCTTTATGAGATCTATATGAACTCAGGGCTTGACAATCCTGCGGTGGTGGTCGATACTAACCATGCGAACTCGGGAAAGCAGTACCTTGAGCAGATAAGAATTTCAAAAGAGGTTCTTCACAGCTGCCGCCACTGCAATGATATAAAGAAAATCGTCAAGGGACTTATGATAGAAAGCTACATCGAAGACGGCGCACAGAAGATTTGTGACAACCCCGTACCCGGGAAATCGGTTACCGACCCATGTCTTGGCTGGGAAAAAACCGAGAGACTCATATACGATATAGCAGATGTTCTTTGATAAATTCAAAAGAGCGACGGAATCCGTCGCTCTTTCTTTTTTGCTTTTCTGATAACAAGCCGTATCCTTATCCAACAAGACCGGAACGCTCGATACCCTGTACGAGATATTTCTGGCAGAAAAGATACATTACAACAAGGGGTGCTATAATCATAATACCCGCTGTGTTTTGTATAACGTTCTCGTAAAGAGCCTTGCCTGCGTAGTTCGTCTTGAGGGACGCAGGAATATTCTCGATAAGGTCGGGCATGAGCCACATCTTATCTGCGCCAAGGAAGAAGGTCGAGGTATAGAACTGGTCAGTCCACTGCCACGAGAACGAGAAGAGGAACACCGTGATCATCATAGGCACGGAAAGCGGCAGAATTATCTGGAAGAAGGTGCGGAAAACACCCGATCCGTCAACGTATGCCGACTCCTCAAGCTCATCGGGGACACCCTTGAAGAACTGACGGAGAAGATAGATATAAAGTCCGTTCTTAAATGCTATACCGCCAAGTGACATTATAATCAGTGGTGCAAAGGTATTCTCAAGATGAAGCCCTGAACCGGTAATCAGCTCAAAAATTCCGGGAATACCCGAGGCAATTACCACACCGGGATCAAACGATGTGAAGTGCTGCACAAGCGAAAGCTCAAGCGCGCTGTGAGGAATAATCATCGTTATTATAACGGTAGCCATTACAAGACCGTTGCCCTTAAACTTGAACTTGGCAAGACCGTAGCCTATAAGGCAGGCTATGAAGGTCTGAATAAGCGCACAGCTAAGCGACAGAAGAAGCGTGTTGAAGAACGCTGTGAAATATGCATTATCAACGATAATAGCTCGATATATCTCAAGCGTGGGATTCTTCGGAATAAGCGATACTGTCGCATCCACGACGTCCGATTTGCTCATAAACGAGCCCGCAATCTTCGAGAAGAACGGGAACAGAATTACGTAGGACACACCAAGCATGAGAACGAATCTGAATACGTTCACAACGCCCTTTATCCATGTGTGAGAGGTCTGAATCTTCTTAAGAAGGCGTTCCTTGAGGGTAAGCTTGCCCTCGTAGTCAACATGGATTTTATTTTTTGTTTCTTTAGTTATAACGGGTTTAGAATCCATATCAGCACCTCCTTAATCTCTTCTTTGATAGAACACGAACGACGATGCAATCAAGGCGAACACACCGATTATCAGCATTACTATCACAAAATAAATCCAATACATCGCAACCTTCTGGCTGTCGTTACCTGCAAAGTCCTTAAGGAAGGTTATCATCGGGTTGGTTGCTCTCGTAAACGAGTCTATTATAGTGTAAACCGCATTTACAAGTATCATGGGAGATATCATCGGGAAGGTAACCTTCCAGAACGTTTCCCATCCGGTTGCACCGTCGATACGGCACGCCTCGTAAATCGAGGGCGATATCGACTGAAGACCCGCAAGGAAGATAAGCATCTGTACGCCTGAGTAGTTAATAATGCTGTAAACGTTATTAACTATCTGAACGACGTATTCAACGAGCTCTCCGCCGATTTTCATGCTCTTGAAGAGAGCCTGAACGTCAAGCATGGAGATAATCTCCGTGCCGCCGGATCCGCCGGAGCCGTCGTTGATTCCAGAGCCCGCGCTGCCTTTCATAATGTCGCTTGCATCTATGGACTCCATAATACCGGTAGCGATAATAACCGGAACGAAGAAGATCGCACGAAAGGCAGCTCTGCCGAGCATCTTCTGGTTAAGCACAACTGCTATGAAGAGCGAGAATACTATAATTGCGGGCACCTCGAATACAAGCTGCTGCACACTGCTCAAAAGCATAACCGTAAAGGACTCTGTCTCAAATGCCTTGGCATAATATTCGAATCCGACGAAGTCAAGCTTTATGTGCGAAAGGCCGCCTATCATCTCATATCCGATTGTGTTAAAGCTAAAGCAAATAGAGTCAATAAGTATCGGCAGATAGATCAGAACCACACCGAGAATGAAGGGAAGGACGAATAGATATCCCGCCCTCGCCTTCCTTGCGTCGAGAGACGCCTTCTTTGAGAAAAGTCCAACGAAGAAATCCTTAACACCAAGCCCAAAGGACTTGAAGTACTCAGGAGTCTTCATAAAGAAGCCTGGGATAGCCACGAAGAAGGCCACAATTTTGGAAAACAGATTCACTATCGGGTTTTTCTTTACCTGATTTTCCTGAGTGTCAATTTGCTCATTCTTACTCATTTAATTAGCCCTCCCTTCCCATTCTGTAATAGCCGTACGGCTTAAGGGTGATTTTCTCTGTTTCTCCGTCAGAGAGCGACGGATTAACAGTGTTATCGATTATAATGTCAACGGAAAATGCGTTGTAATTAAGAAGGAATACAACCTTATCCCCCGTCTTCGAATCCTCGTAGGTAACCATTACGACGTTACCGTTATCACAAGTGAAATCGGTATATACGTAACTGTCACCCGCGGTAGCAACAGAGTCGGTAACGTAATTGTAAATCGACCGATAGCTTACGTCACTCGAGGTGAAGGTAAGCTTCACGGGGTCAAGATATCCATCGCCCGAGAATTCGGCAGAATACTTGTCAAGAACCTTATCAAGCTCCGCTGCAAAATCAGCCTTCAGCTCGTCGGTCGTAAGATTGATAAGCTCATCTGCATACTGCATAAGGTCTGCACGCTCAAACTCTACCTTAAGACCCTTACCTATATAATTTACATCGGCGCTCAGCTCATCCTGCTTTGCTACGATAGCGCCGTAGATAGAGGAATCTATAGCAGAAATAAGCTCTGCAATAAGGTTCTTATAGTTTTGCGCCTTCTCTGCCTCATCAATTACACGCTCGGAGAGAACAATCCTGTGATCAACAATCTCATACTGCTGAAGATCACCTATCACACCGTTAAGGGTAGTATACTGATCTACGAGCTTGTCAAACCAGTTCTTGTAGTCAACACCGTAGTACTTGGAAAGCATTTCATCATTCTTGAGGTAGTTGGTGTTCTGCATGCAAAGAACGTAATAGAGCGACGCTCCGTTCTCGATAGAACGAAGAATGTCGTAATCGGGGTCGCCCGAATAGTTGATGGGCGAGCCTGCATAGCTAACGTATCCGTGGAATACGAGACCGTAAAACGGAATTGCGTATGAGGAATATCTTAAGTGGCTCGAATCGATGGTTGCGTTAAGGATATGCTCCGCATATTTAACAGCATAAACGTTACCAACGTCAGTCATAAGACGATAGTTGCTGACAGTCGTCATTTTGTCAAGAAGAGAGACAACCGAGTCAAGCGAGCCCTCTCTATGAAGAGGATTATCCTCATAGAAGTTTGAGTTAAGATCGGAGCCGAGAGTGGAAACAGAGAGCTGATCCCACGAGTAGCCCGAATACTGACCGTTGAAGGTGTCGTAAAGTCTCTCATAAGAGTCGGGAGACACTACGAGGGCGTAAATACTCTCGTATTCTCTAACCACAGAGTTATAAAGCTGCTTTGACGCATAGCGGTTATCAACCATGCAAGCCGCAGTACCCCTTTCGCTTATACCGTCAAACATCGCAGTGTTGTTGATATATGCAAAATCGAAGTCGGGATATACGCCAAAGGTATGTCCGTCCTTCTTGGATTCCTCTGCTGCCTTGCCGATAAGAGACACGAAGCCGTTATAGCCGCCAACCGAGTTTTCCCAGTTTACTTTGGTGGGGTAAGTAAAGTACATACCGCCGTTAGCAAATCCGGTGAGTCTAAAGTTGATGTTTGTAATATTTTGAACCTTCTCGGAAAGCTCGTCGTATTTCGCAGCCTTCTCAAGATACTGCGCCTTGAGGTCCGCCTCGTCCTCTGCGGTAGCCTCGGCAAGAGCTCTGTACTCTTCTGCCTTATCCGCAAGAGTTTCCTTTGCGTTTGAGAGCTCCTCGTACATCGTATAGACATCGTCAAACGTGGTAAGAGGAACAGAGACTGTAACAGGGAAGGACAGAATTCTCTGCATAATATCAATAGATCCAAGAGCCTCGATATAGAGAGGAAGATCCTCGGAGGCCTCAGAAATTGCGCTTATCGTTCCATTGTTCTTGAGGTACTCGCGATAGCACTGTGCCATGCCGACATAATCGGAGAGGAAGTACTCACCGTCCTCAAGATTTGCTGCTTCGGCTGCTGCCTCGTCGGCGAGCATGGTATATCTCGTCACGAAGGAGCCCTGGTAGGGAGATTTGGATACAACGTAGTAATATCCGCTGCCGCTTGCGGAAACCGACTCAGAGATGTCGTATTTATCCATCGGGAACGGAGCGAAGGAGGCATAGGTGGTTGCATACTTGTGGGTTGCGCCACCCGTCTCAATCAAAAGGCTTGCAAGCGAGGAGCCATCCTCTATTATTGCAAAGAAGCCGTTTGCGGCCTCACCGCTTCCGGTAAGAGTCTCGGTAACACCGTTTGCCTTGACGTCGTTAACTATTCCGTAAACGGGCATAATTATCTGCTCTCTGTGAGCACCGGTAATCTCGGAATAGCAATAGTCCTTGCCGTACATTTCGGATGTAAGATTGATACGGCTGTTGGTAACGTTATCACCCTTGATATCGTCGGGGGTATAGAAATCCTCGAACTCAAGGATTGCACCGCTTCCGTCAGGGAAGAAGAGGTAACCGTCGTTGTTCATGTCGCCTGCACCAAAGTACTTGAGCACCTTAAGTGACGACACGGTATAAGCCGAATCGTCAAAATCCATAGCGTTTACCGGTACGGTAACTACGAGATTTCCGTCGTTATCGAGCGTATACTCAACGCAAACCTTGAAGCTGGGAGTGATAAGCTGTGCGGGAGCATAACCTGCCTTTGCCTCATCGGCAGCTATCATTTCAGGCGTATAACTCTTGCAGTACTGCTTAATTACTCTGTGACATACTCTAAGCGTTGCAACGCTCTCTACGTCCTTGAGCATATAAACAGGACCGTTCGCGCAGCCGGGAACCATCGCAAGATAATTCTTTATGCTTTCACTTCCCGTTGCGGTATCGGGATTGTACTTTGAAATGTCTATGACGCTGTAGCTACTAAAAATAGTCTTTATAGCGTCACCAAAGGTGGAGATAGCACCTGCCGCATCTTTACCGATTTCATCTATAGCATCGGCTACGACCTCTTCTATGTAATCGATTACCTTAGAGATCTTATACGGCTTTTCCCGATCGTTTTTCTCTCTGACTCCCAAGTTCGACTCAATATCAAACCTGGTTTCATCGCAGTGCTGCTCAATAAGCGCCGCAAATGCTACAAAGAGAGGGTCTGAGATGTGAGCCTCAAAGTCCTCTGACATAACAGAAGCAGGAGTAAAGAAGCGATCATCCATCTCGCCGAGGTAGTAGATAGCGCGAAGACCGTTATCCATTGCCTCAACGGACATTTGGGAGCCGTTTATAATCCAGTCAAGAGAATAATACGTGTTTGTGTCGTTGGTGGCGAGATCCATATACGTAATCTCGACCTGGCTTACAATAGACGGATTATTTTTTCCAAGATTGTCTCTGTATCCCGGATCTATCGGGTTACTCATGAGAATCTGACCGGTTCTTGTATTAACGTAGTAAACAAGACCCGTGTAACGGTTTACGTAAACCTTGAAGTCTCCGTTAGTCACACTGTCAAGATATCCCAAAGCCTGCTCCGCAGCAAGCATTTCCTCTGCGGTGGAATAGTTGTACTTCAAATATCCGTTGTTTACAATTTCCTTAATCTGCTCGTTTTCAAGCACAGCGTTACCGTTAACCGAAACGACAGGCGCCGTAGCAGCAAGGCTGCCCACAGGAAGCACGGTAAAAATACCGGTAAACAGCATCACGAAGACAAGCAGAGACGATAATATTTTATTAAGTTTCATTCTATTTACCTCCTCTGGTTACATTCGAGTGCCGATTTCCGTGAATATCGCCATAATTAACGTAGCCATCTTCATTACAAGGCTCGAGAAGAGTATAGCGATGAACATAATAACCGCCATGGCAACTATGGTGCCAAGAGTAGTTATAACGTTCTTACCCGTGGAGTAATCGTGCGTTACGGACATACCGAAGAACAGAAGTATTGCAACCCAAACCCAACCGATGGATACAAGCAGGCTGACGATACCGCCCTCGGATACCGTAAATACGTTAGTGAGAATTGTGGAAACAATAACGAAGAGAGGCAGCGGTGCGAGCGAATAACAGGTCGCAACGTAAATATCCTTCAGACTTCCCTCGCCGTCAAAGAGCGTCGTAAGACACCAGTTGGAGATAACCCAGAGAAGAACAGGCACAAGAAGTGCAAGAATCTGAACGAATACGGTGGAATAGTCGCCTCTCGGATTGAACATATAGCCCTGTCCTATCGCCTGATAGAAGAAGGCAAGTATTGCAACTGCAAGAATCGTAGTCGCAGCTCTTACCGATCCGCGCTTCTCGTGCTTCAAATCCCAGAAGCCATCGAAGGGATGGAATACGAGATGGAACACATACAGAAGCTCCTCAAGATAGGTCTTTTTGCCAACCTTAAGAGAGGTCGCCTTGTTCTTTTTCTTAGCCCAACCAAGGAATTTGGCAATGAGCACCACAAGAACCACAAGTCCGATTATAAGCGGTAGCAGTATGACGGAGAGCAGCTGCTTTCTCGTCTCGGCAAACGCCTTCGAATAATACTCGATCTCGTAGGCACTCGAGAGCATTTTCATAGCCTCGTCATAGTTGCCCTGGTTGTAAAGCGCCTTACCGATACCTATATAGGCAAGGTCGAAGTTGTTGTTGCTTGTAAGAACCTCCTGCCAATAATCGATAGTTGCCGAGAAGTTGTGCTCGTTTTCATTCCTCAAAGCACTCATTATCGTATCGCAGTAATCAGTAGGATGATAAATAGTAATCTTGTAGTCGGGCTTCGCGTTATCGAGCATAACGAGATTGTAAATGCCGTCAACAACCTGATACGTCATTGCAACGTATTCCTCACCGTTACCTACCTGGTCACCCGTGTCGCCGAATGCAAAGAGAAGGTTACCGTTCTGGTCGTAGGTAAAGGTTCTCGATCTCGAGCTGTCAAGGATAGTCCAAGAGCCCTCGTTGCCGAGTGATATATCGATTATCTTCGATACCTCGTGGGGCTGGAAGATATCAACCTCTCCGCCGGGATCGAAGAAGCCGTTACGCTTCATAATCTCAGCTCCGGTTGAATTAAGCTTTTTAACGGGAGAGTAGGTTGCCTGCTTCGAGCTAATAGAAGCAAGCTGCTTCACCTGCTCATCCCTTTCGTTGAAGTTGATGGTCACGTAAACGAAGCCATCGCTATCAACGGTGATATTGTTGTATGCCATAGGCAGGTTCTGCACAGTCTGTGCGCGCTGCTCTGCCGACTGGAAACGGCGCCAGATTTGCTGAATAATGTTGTAAGTAACCTTCTGAGCACCTATGAAGCCGGTGAAGTCGCCCTCGCCCGACATTACGATAACGCCCTCGTAGCAGCTTTGCGATACTACGAAAATTCTACCGTACTTATCAACCGCAATAGCGTAAGGCTTGAACGCCTCAGCCTTAAGAAGCGCACTCTTCGGCTTTCCAATCGTTCTGACGTAGTTGTAATTTTTGTCAAACACAACGATTTGAGAGTTGCCGTTATCGCACACGTAAATAAAGCTCGAGCCGTCTACCATTTCGGTTGAATCGGTTACGTATACGCCGGTAGGCGCATTGAGCGTCTTAAGCTCGCCGTACTCGTCAACGTAAGTACCCATAACACCGATAACCTTATAGCTGTACTTGTTGAGTACTACTATTCGGTTGTTTTCTTTATCGGCAATATAAAGATTGCCATCTTCGTCGGTGGTAATATCGTTTGCAAGTGCAAGTTTAGTATTACCGAACTTTACAAATTCGGAATAGTAGTAGACTCTCGCAGAGCCTAAGCGTCCATTGTTCGTTGCGTCAATGCTTATTGCGGAGAAATCAGCAGAGGTCGACTCGTAGAAGACCTCAAGGGTGCTTGCAACGCCCGAAAGAGCATTCCTACCTATTTGAGTAACGTTCTTGCCTATTACGACTGACTGAACGCCGGAGTAGTAGGACGATATAACGTTGTATTCGCTACCGAACGCATTTTCAGCAATAGCAGTAACGGGAAGTCCCTCGTAGGTTGCGGGAATTGCAATGCAAATGGGCTCACTGCCCTTCTCAAGCTCGAGCAGATTTGAGGCGGTGCTTAGTACGTCATTGTAGTCGACGTCGACGCCAACAGTCTTGCCTGCGTTCTCAGGAAGAGCCTCTGCAGCGGTTATGGCAGCTTCAAGAAGACCTGTAACAGTTGCTGCTGCGGTTGCGCGGTCAAGCTCAACCCAAACCTTTTTTTCAGGATCGTTTTGGTCGGCAACCTTAAGAGATGAGTTGTTGAATCTGACCCTCACCATGTTAGTGTTGCTCTTATCGTAAGGATGAAGATCAGCCACAGCCTTAAGCGAAGCAGCTATCTCGTTAAGAAGTGCTATGTCACCTTCGAAGGGTGCATATCCCGCGACCGTATAAGATTCACCGCCGGGATTTAGCGTAAAGACGAGGTCGTCAGTGTAGTCCTTGCCGTTGGCAAGAGGCTCCATGCTCGTACCCGTCCAAATTGCTACGTCGCCGTCGCCGTCATAGCGCCAGAAATAACCCTCAAGAAGCCCCATGCTTGACGAATCGTAGGTATTAACGTCGGGTGTGTATGCGTGAGGAGAAGGGAGCGGCTTACCGTCAATGGAGTACGTATAGGTTTCGTAAGACTCATACGCCAAAGGGGACACGGTGCCAAACAGCATTACTGCGACGAGCACAAACAGAAATATTTTGGTTATTTTGCTTTTCATCATTTCCCTCCCCGTTAGTCTTTCATACCTGACGAGCCCATCGTCTCGATAATCTGGCTCTGGTTAAGAACGAAGATTGCGATAGGAACTATCATCATTATGACTATAGCCGCAGCACCGGCGCCCGAACGGGCAATACCGCCGGATACTATCTGGTTTATAGCGTAGTTAAAGGTTTTAAGCTCCTCTGAGTGTATGTAAATCGAGGAACCAGAGTTCCAGAGCGCCTTGAAGCACTCTATCATAAGCGTCAGCCATGCGGGCTTAACCATAGGCATTGCTATGATGAGGAATGTTCTGAACTCGCTCGCTCCGTCAAGACGTGCCGATTCAAGCACCGTATCGGGAACCGAGGATTCCATAAACTGCTTCATAAGGTAAAGACCCATCGTTGTTGCCATTGAAGGAACGATAACCGAAAGATACGTATCTATCCAACCGAAAGCGGAGAGGATAATGAAGTGGGTTACCTGGTTTACCGTAGAATGGAACATAAGCGACATTACTATGATCTGGAATATCATGTTTCTGCCGGGGAAGCGGAGCTTCGCCAGCGAGTATGCCGCCATAGAAGCGAATACGAGGTTTCCTGCCGTACCGCATACGGTGATAAAGACCGTATTGAATATGTACCTCGAGAAAGGAACCCACGAGTCACTCATAAGTGTAAACAGATCAGTGAAGTTGTCAAACGTAGGATGGCTTACGTAGAAGCGCGGCGGGAACATAAAGAGCTCGTCGAGCGGCTTCAGTGACTGAATTACGACGTAGTACATAGGAAGAAACATTATAAGGCCGAGGAGAGTAAGCATAACGGTTATACCGGTATCGCCTCCTGCGGAACGGTTAAGGACAACCTTATGTCCTCTTGTTCTGAGTTTTTTCGACATACTTACTCACCTACCTTCGAAAGCGCCTTCTTAATCAGGATGTTCGATGAGAACATTACTATGAAGAGCACCACGGCTATCGCGGAGGAATAGCCTATTTCATATCTTTGTCCGCCGTAGTCGCTAAGGTGGTGCATTATCGTATGCGCCGCATAATCGACCGAGGGGAATCCGCAGAGTGCGTCAACGACAGCTCCGAAGCCGAACGAGTTTGTAATTGCAAGCACGGCACCGAACATCATCTGAGGACGCATAGTGGGAAGAGTTATATACCAAAGCTCCTGCCAACGGTTCTTGATACCGTCGACGGCAGCCGCCTCGTACATAGAACGGTCAACCGTCTGGAAGCCGGCTATGAACGACAGGAATGCCGTACCGAGCGAGGTCCAAAGGGCAACTACTATACAAAGAGGCATTACGTACGTCGCATCCTCAAACCAGAGGATGGGCGAGTTCATAAGACCAAGATCCATCAGGGTCGCGTTTGCCCAACCGTATGCGTCGGATGAGAAGAGGGTTTTCCATATAAGATAAACCTGACCGGAGATGGAGGGTGCATAGAATATAAGCGTTACTACTGCACGAATCTTCGGGGGAAGCTCGTTAACGAACCATGCAACCAAAAGCGAAAGAATATAGGATACAGGTCCGGTAACGGCAGCAAAGATTAGGGTATTCTGTACGGCGATCATAAATATCTCGTCGTTTAGGAAAAGTCTTACGTAGTTATCAAAGCCCTTCCATCCGGGGAACTCGAGCATGTTGAAGTCAGTAAGACTTAGGAACATCGAAAGCAATACAGGGAGCACCGTGAAGACAATGAATAGAATAAGGAACGGCGCTAACATGAAATAGGCTGTCTTATTTCGCTTCATCTCTTTCCATGTCCACTGCAATTTCGACATCTCGCCACGCTGTACGGGGCGTTTAGCCTTTGCATTATTCTGTGACATTTTTGCTCTCCTTTATTACTTAGAAGTCTGGGGGGTGATTTTAATAGGCTCCTCGTCTGCCTTGTAGGTCGGAAGTCCGAACTCCTCACGCTTACGTGAAATCTCGTCGTTCATATCCGAGATATAGTTCATCATAGCGTCATAGGGGCTTGCGCCGTCGTTGAAGGCGTCAAGGAAGGCAAACTTCATATATCTTGCGATAATGTAAGAGCCGGGATAGTTAACTATCGAGGAAAGATTGTCTATCTGATTCATAATAGCAGCCTTTTCCTTTGCAGTCCACGAAAGGTCCTTGATAGCGTTAATGTTAGCGGTCTCGTACTTAGCCGAGGGACCGATAAGAGCAACCATGCTGTTACCGTAATTCGACTGTATATCTGCGCTGGTCTGCCACTGAGCGAAGCGCCAAGCGGAGAGCAGCTCCTCGCCCTTACATCCGGCAAGGACAACCGTCGCGGAGATTCCCGCAAGCGAGTCGTAGTTGTATACTCCGTCCTTCTCGCTGCCGGGCAGTGATGAGAATTCCCAAAGTCCGCTGATTTCGGTTGCGAAGACCACGAGGTTATTGTAAATCGACGCATAGTCACCGATTACGATGGGCATTTCACCCGTTCTGAATCGGTTTGCCGTATCGAAGGTTACAGGGAATGAGTAGTCGGTGTAAAGACGGCAGGTGAACTCAAACGCCTCAAGAGCGACGTTCGAATCAAGTGCAACCTTAGCGCCTGCGTCTGCCGGGTTATACATAGTCTCGTCGGTATATTGCCACATGCTGCCGCCCATCTGATAAATCATGAAGTCGAGAGCGCTTATGTAGGAAACACCGATTTCCATGTTATTAGATTGAAGCACAGGAAGAATAGCAAGGAGCTGCTGCCACGACTCGGGAACCTCGAGCTCAAGCTGTGCAAGAACGTCCATACGGTAGAACATCATAGCAAAGCTCATGGTCATAGGAATACCGTAAGATTTTTTGTCGAGCGTCATGGTATCCATAGCAGCCTTAACGAAGTTCGATTCGGTAACGTCCTTGAAGCTGTCCGAAACCCACGTAAGTCCCGAGAGATCGGCACTCGCTATATCCTCTTCACTGATGTAAACTCTCGTACCGTCAGCCTTCTCATATATATAGTTGGCAAACGGATCCTCCGCAGCGGTTGCATCGCCTGAAAGCGGAATAACCGCATTACGGATAGCGTAGTTAATAACGTCGGCAGATCCAAGTCCGAGATATACGTCGGGACCTCTACCCGAAAGGATCGAGGGAAGAAGAGTACCCGCAGTAACGAGCTTCAAGGTTACAGCAACACCTGTCTGGTCGGTGAAGCCGCCATCGGAGTCAATCATGGAACGCCAAATGTTAGACTGGTCACGACCGGTAGCAAGCCATACGTCGATGGTAGTCGTGTTTTCATCGGGAATCTCGGTAAGACCCATTTGATCGTACTCGGTGAAGAAAGAATATATAAAGGAGGTAATCTCAAACCAAATAGACTCAAAGAAGTTTGCATTTGCGGCAGGAAGCACCGACGCGTCCGAGCCCGCCGAAACGATACGGATACTGTCGACCATCATGGTGCTTCTCTTGGAATCGTTTATCCACGTTCCGAGAGTACCGAGATAGGTTTTCAGGTTCGCCATGTTAGCGGCAATCTGGTCGCCTCTTTCCGAGCCCATTATATCAAGAATACGTATTACGGTATCGAGGGTAGCTATGTGTGAGCCGTTGGTTCCGCAAAGCTTTTCAAGTCCTTTCTTGACGTTGTTGAGCTCAACCGCCTCAGTACCGAGACCTACGACAACCTCAGGCATAATCTCATAGAACTTATAGTCCTGATATTCGTCGGGGTCGGAGCCTGTACGCTGAAGTATCTTGAGGTAGTACTCGTTAATTTTGTTAAGCGAGGCCTCTACTCTCTGTATGTAATCACCAAGAGTACCGAGCGAGCACTCGAGGTACATGGTGTACTCGACGCCTGCTTCGAAGTAGAACTTGAAATCTCTCTTCTCTCTTGTGAGATTTACAACGTTGCCGTCAGCGTCAACGTAATTACCATCTTTATTGATAGAGTAATCCGCAATGTTAACCTTGTTTCCGTTCTCGTCAAGGAAGATTTCGTCACCCACGTAGATAGACTGCCACTCCTGAGAGTAGTTGAACTGAGCGTTGTACGCTTCGAGGAAAGGAACCTCGGGCGTACCACCGACACCGTATTCATACTGACCGAGCGAGCTGTCACCACCGGCAATCTTGATAGCGCGGCAGATATACATACCCTGAAGGGCATCCTGCTTGAAGCGCATAGCAAGGTTGTAAAGACCAGTCTTGTTTACGGTGAATTTATACGCTGCCCACTGCCCTACCGAATTATAACCGTTCTCACCTATTACGTTGAAGAGCTGAGCACTCGAGGAGATAGGATAAGTTACTGCAGACGTATTATCGTTGGTAGAGGTAACCGAGGAGTCGGAAACGAAGTCGGGGAACTCAGCCTCGATACGGATTACCTCGCCGCCCTCTGCAGCCTCATAGCCTGCTTTATCATAGCTATCGAGAACCTCATTGTAGGTGGGAATCTCGGTGGAATCGTACGCAGGAACAAGTTCAATGGACTTTATGATCATTGGCTCACGCTCTGCCTCGAGGGTGAGGGTGTGAGTACCCTCTGACATGTAGAAGCAGAAGTAACCGCGATAGTAGCCCGATGCATCACTGCAGGTAACGGTGCTCCACTCGGAAACTTCTTCCGCCGTAGGAGCCATCGAGTTGCCGTTAATATCCTGAGTGATTGTATAGGTAGTAACGGTTTGCTTGAGCTCTTCTCCGTCACGCCAAATCTCGGTAACTATCTTGTGTGAGCCCTCGGAGTCGGTCTTATACTCAACAGTAGTGCCTACCTCACCTACAGTGATTACGGTAGTTACACTCTCGGGCTTGTCATAATCGTAGAACCAATGCTTGTCAAAGGTAACGCTACTGACCTCTTTGAAGGGGATTTGCCCGTCAATCAAAAGCTTGCGCTGGATTGCGCTGACGCTACTACTCTCAGAGCCGTCGCCGTCAGACAGGTCGGTATCGGTATAATCAACCTGACAATTGAAATATTCGATTCGGAGATAGTAAAGCCCCTGCTGCTGCGCTGAAATTGTGAAATGCCAGGAAGCAGAGCCTGCCTGCTTACCGTCAGAGCTTACAGTGGGAAGATAAACCGATTTATCCCAATTTTCCTCACCGAAGTTTGCCCATGCTCCGGGATTGTCCTCACGCGATTCAAGGCAAGCCTGACTGTCTTTTACTATAACGCCATCTCCTATCAAGCTACCCAACACGTCGATTGAGTAAGTCTCAAGCCCCGCAGGCTGACTTCCCGCATACTTTGCATAGTAGTCAGCGTAAGAGGAGGCCGCAACCAACGACTGCATCTCTTCAAGCGTTGAAGACGTGCTATCGTCGCCCTTCAGCTCGCCTGCCGACGAGGTAAAGGCTGTTGCTCCAAGGAACGTCGTTACAGAAAGAAGCAGACAAACGCTCTTTTTGAGCAGTGTTCCGGATTTGCGGAACAAAGCCTTAACTTTCTGTGACAAGATTTTTTTCATGTGCTGATTTCCTCCAAGAAATTCTTTGATGCGAAAGACACGGACACATTACCGTGCCGATATTACACACGCAAGATTATAACATATAAGGAAGCAAAAGTCAATACCCGTCAAAGCCGGCAGGGCGCGCATACAAAGCCGCCTTGTTTGCATATTTTTCCAAGACTTTTTTGAAATGTAAACTTATATTTACACGATTTTTGAATTTTCATGAGCTTAAATCTCAAAAAGTAAAAACAAATTACTATTTTACCGCAAAAATGACATGAAAACAGACTTTTTAGGGATATGTGTAAATTTTATTTACTTTAATGACAAGTTTTTGGCTTTAGTGAACATTTTGAAAATAGATACTTGCGGTTTATACATTTTGCACAAAATATGAACGTTTTTTTCTACATCGCAATTTGGTAAAAAAATGGGTGCGCGAGGCTTTTTTAGCTACCTCACTCACCCATTTATGATCTTTTTATTACAAGAACCGCCACCTCACAGCGCTGCTAAAAGCTGGTGAAATTGAGCTTCTACGTCATTGCGGCAGTGAGATAAAGCCGCCTGCCATCACCCTGTCACAGTCGTAAAGAACGGCGGACTGACCCGGTGCTGCCGAAACGGGCACGTCGGTAATCAGCTCGGCGAACCCCTCATTGCCAAATTGAACAGTTGCCGAAACCGGCCTTGATTTATACCTCACGCGCAGCATAAATCTTCCTACTTCTCCGTTTCTTGGAGCGCTCATTCCGGAATAAACCATATCGGACAGAATAAGCCGCTTCACCGCATAGCTTCCGCGCGAGAGCGTTACGGTGTTTTCACTCGGGTTTATTTTAGTTACAAAGGCACGCTCCCCCACGGAAATCCCAAGGCCCTTGCGCTGCCCTACCGTATAGCGTATTATTCCCTTGTGCCTACCGATAACCCTTCCCTCCGGGTCGATAAAGTTCCCCTCGGGCGATTTTCCCGTCCTTGATTCGATATATTCTGCGTAATCTCCGTCGGGAACAAAGCATATCTCAAGGCTATCGGCACGGTTTGCCGCAGCAAGCCCGCAGCGCGCCGCAATTTCTCTGATTTCTACCTTATTATATTCCGCGAGGGGAAGCATAAGTGCCGAAAGGATTTCTTGGCTCAATCGGTAAAGCATATAGCTTTGGTCCTTTGCAGGGTCGCTACCCGCCACTATCGCATAGCGCACCGAGTCACCTGTCGGTATTTCCGTCACATCTGCATAGTGACCTGTCGCAATCTTATCAAAGCCGTGCTTTACGGCATAATCATAAAGATATTTGAATTTGATTTCTGCGTTGCATATAATACAAGGGTTAGGAGTTCTTCCGACAAGATACTCGTCAAGGAAATTTTTCTTAACTGTTGATTCAAAGGCAAAGGAGCAGTCAATCTCGTGAAGCGCTATCCCGACAGAGTCTGCCACGTCGCGCGCAGAGGAGGTGTCGGTATGCTCATGCATAATTAGAACCGCCCCCTCCACCTCGTGCCCCATATCAAGCAGAAGGCGGGCTGCCACAGCGCTGTCAACTCCACCGCTGATTCCTACTAAAATTTTCACTTCGTTTGATTCTCCGTTCGTGTTTTGGTCAGAGTTTATGGGGCGTTTTGCAAATAATTATTTACAAAATCTGCCCCGAAGCCACTTGTCAACCGTTTTTTGACAAGTGTGCCCGAGGCAGATTTTATCATCAATGCTCGTCGTGCGACTTCTCTATTACGAAGTCAATCGGTCTGCCGATCTTATTGTAATAATCTGCCACCGCCGTCTTTACCGCCTCCTCGGCGAGCACGGAGCAATGCACCTTTACGGGCGGAAGCCCCTCAAGAGCCTCTACTACGACACCGTTCGTAATTTTAAGCGCCTCATCTATCGTATGACCTTTTATGAGCTCGGTAGCCATAGACGAGGTTGCGATAGCCGCGCCGCAACCGAAGGTCTTAAACTTGCAGTCGGTTATAACGTCGTTTTCGTCGATTTTAAGATAGATTTTCATTATATCGCCGCACTTGGCATTACCGACAACTCCTACGCCGTCGGCATCCTCAATTTCACCCACGTTTCTCGGATTGGTGAAGTGATCCATTACCTTTTCGCTGTATTGCATATTCTTTACCTCATTTACTTACAGTGCTTTTTACTACGTCTTCCCAAAGCGGACTCATATTGCGAAGCCTCTCAACGATGGGAGGCACGTTTTCTATGATGTAGTCAATCTCCTCGTCGGTCGTATCCTTAGAAATAGATATACGGAGTGAGCCGTGCGCCTTCTCGTGAGGCACGCCCATTGCGATAAGAACGTGCGACGGATCGAGCGAGGCAGACGAGCAGGCTGAGCCGGTAGAGGCACATATTCCCGCTATATCAAGCCAAAGAAGAAGGCTCTCGCCCTCTATAAATTCAAACCCGATATTGACCGTTCCCGGCAATGCGTTCGTTCTGTGACCGTTAAGTCTTGAATAGGGGATTTTCGTAAGCTCTTCTATGAGTCTATCACGCATTTTCGCAACACGGGGTAGCTCGTCCATTCTCTCCTTGGCAAGCTCGACAGCTCTTGCAAGACCTACGATATAGGGCAAATTTTCAGTTCCGCCCCTCTTGCGTCTCTCCTGTCCGCCGCCCTCTATGAGGTTTTTTATAACGACGCCGCGACGTACGAACAAAATCCCTATACCCTTCGGAGCACCTATTTTGTGACCCGAAATCGAAAGCATATCAACCTTAAGGGTGGAGAGGTCGATTTCAACGCTGCCGAACGCCTGAACGGCATCGGTGAACATCAAAGCTCCCTTTGCATGAGCGATCTCACACATCTCACGTACAGGCTCTATCGTGCCCACCTCGTTGTTGGCGTACATTATCGCAACAACTGCCGTATTGTCGGTTACAGCCTCGCGAAGCTCATCGAGATTTACCACGCCGTATTCATCAACACCCACGTAGGTTACGGAAAAGCCCTCGCGCTCGAGTGCCTCGCAGGTGTGCAGCACTGCGTGGTGCTCGATTTTGCTCGTAACGATGTGCGTTCTGCCATGCTTTTCCCTCATGCGCATAGCCGCGCCGCGAATAGCCCAGTTATCTGCCTCGGTGCCCGAGGAGGTGAAATATATTTCAGAGGCGTCACACCCAAGAACACGTGCGATTCTCGAGCGAGCGTCGTCAAGGAGAGCCTTTGCCTCCCTGCCCTTTTCGTGAAGACTCGACGGATTACCGAAAGCGTTGCCGAAGCAAGGCACCATAGCCGCGAGCACCTCAGGATTCACGGGTGTCGTTGCCGCATTATCGGCATAAACAAATCTTTTCATCAGATTCCCTTTCCGGTTATACCTTACCGTATAACCGCGTATATTGTATACTATTTTTGTCGATTTTTCAATACCTTTTGCAGAACTATATTTGTTAATTTTTTGTGAACTGTATATTAGTCCACAAGGGATGTGTCAATATTACCGAAAAGGCTTGACTTAAAGCGCGAGAAGTAATATAATTATTACAGTTGATTAGAAAGCGAGAATGACGGTATGTACACAATCGGTATTGACCTTGGCGGAACGAATATTGCCGTAGGTCTATGCGACGGTGAATTAAAAATCGTTGACAAGAGCTCCGCGCCCACGCGCCCCGAGCGCGGCGGCGAGGCGGTTGTTCGCGACATGGCAGAGCTCGCCGCACAAATAATAGAAAGAAACAGTCTTACTTTAGACGATATAGGCAGCGTCGGAATTGCAACTCCCGGCTCTGTAAACTCAAGGCTCGGCATTGTGGAGTTCGCATATAACCTTAATTTCAGGAATTTCCCTATCGTCGAGGTTTTCAAGAAATATCTGCCCGCAAAAGCAGTTCACGTCGCAAACGACGCGAACGCGGCAGCGCTTGCAGAGGCTCTCGCAGGAGCTGCCAAGGGTACGCGAAGCTCGGTTATGATAACGCTTGGCACGGGTGTCGGCGGCGGCGTTATAATTGACGGAAAAATCTTTGACGGCGGTGTCAACTGCGCAGGCGCGGAGCTTGGACACACGGTCATAGTTGCAGGCGGCAGGCAGTGCTCCTGCGGCAGGCGCGGCTGCTTTGAGGCATACTCCTCTGCTACCGGCCTTGCAAGCATGACAAAAGACAAAATGGCTGAGCTGAAAATTAAGGGCATTCCCTCGCTCCTCTTTGACGAGAGCGAAAAGGAGGGCAAGGTCAGCGCCCGTACTGCCTTCGATGCTATGCGCGGCGGTGACAAATACGGCAAAGCGCTCGTTGACGAATATATTTATTACCTCGCCGTGGGAGTTACGAACATGATAAACATCTTCCAGCCCGAGGTACTGTCAATTGGCGGAGGTGTGTGCGCCGAGCGTGATTATCTCACGCGTCCGCTTATAGAAATCGTCGAGCGCGAGCAGTTCACACGGGACGACGAGCACAAAACTAAAATCGTTATTGCCGAGCTCGGCAACGACGCCGGTATTATCGGTGCAGCGGGTCTTGGCAGGTAAAAATGCGCCAATGATGTAACAAAACAAAGAAAAATGGAGATTTTCCTGTATGAAACAAGAAAATCTCCATCTTTTATTTTTCGGTATAACGGCCTGCCTGTGTGGTAAAGAGCTCGCAGTATTTGCCGCCCTTTGCCATCAGCTCCGCGTGACTGCCGACCTCGACGATTTCACCGCCGTCGATAACGACTATCTTGCTGGCGGTAACCGCGCTTGAGAGTCTATGGGATACGAAAACCGTAAGGCGTCCCTCCGATAGCTCTGCAAAGCAATCGAACACTCGCCGCTCGGCTATCGCGTCAAGCGAGGCCGTCGGCTCGTCAAGAATAAGAATATCCGAATCCTTGTAAAAGGCTCGCGCCACGGAGAGCTTCTGCCACTGACCGCCGGAAAGCTCGGTTCCGTCATCCTCAAACATTCTCGTGAGAGGAGTGTCATATCCGCACGGCAGCTCGCGGATAAATTTATCAGCGTCTGCTCGCTCTGCTGCAAGCTCGACCCTGCGCCTCTCCGAAGGCGCGGCAACATCGCCGAACTCAATATTCTCGGCGGCGGTTTCGGCATATCTGCCAAAGTCCTGAAAAATTATGCCGAAGAGCGAGTAGAGCGCCCCCACGTCATATTCACGTATATCCCTGCCGTCAAGAAGAATAACTCCCTCTGTTGGGTCGTAGAGTCTTGTGATAAGCTTGATAAGAGTAGTCTTGCCCGCACCGTTAAGACCGACGAGCACGACGGAGTCTTTAGGATTCATAACGAGATTAACGTTACGGAGAACAAGCCTATCCGTACCCGGATATTTGAAGCTGACGTTCTTAAATTCTATCGTATGCTCCCCGCGTGACGGAATGAGAGGCTCGCTCACGCTTGGAACTACGGTGGGCTTCTCTTTCATGAAATCAAGCATATTGTTTATGAAAAGAGTTCCCTCGTATATGGTTGCTGTTGAAGTAAGAAGCGTCGTGACGTAGAGAGAAATAGAGCTGAGCGCTCCCGAATAAAGCGAATAGTCACCTATTTCACCGCCGAAGAATACTACGTTATAAGCAACGTAAATAAGGAGCGCGCCATTCAAAAGCGTTGAGATAAGTCCGACGGCTATCTGGGTGATACCCTCACCCACAAAGAGGCGCTTTAGACCTGCGAAATATTTCTTAAATGCGCTCTTATATTTCTTCGTAAAGGTGTCGGAGAGCGAATGAAGCTTAATCTCCTTCACTCTGTCCTTATCGACCACGAGCGAGGAGTAATAGTTCATCTGACGTCTCTCCTTGGAGTGCGTCCTGATATATCTGAAGCTGCGGTTACGGTAGAAATAGTTAACGAGAGCGCCGGGAATTGCTACGATTATGATTATCAATGGGGCAACCGGACTTAGCCCTATAAGCACCGCCATAAAAGACACGGCGCTGATAAGCGCGCTGACCACGGAGAAGGTTGCAGAAAGGATATGTATCGGGCGCATACCAGCCTCTCTGTTGGCATTCTCGAGCTTTTCATAAAACTCGGGGCGGTCATATGCGGCGATATCCAGCTCCTTCGCCTTGCCCATTATTTTGAGCTTAATGTGATTTACGACAAGCTCCCCCGCAATGCCCGTCACCATACCGTTTATTCGTGCGAGGACCTTTTTCAGGAAAAGATAAACGAAATAGGCGACAAACAGCGAGATAAGAGGCGACATGGTAACGAATAAATCCTCGTACACGTTCCCGCCCGACTCAGCACCCTGATAAATAAGTGCCGCTATCCCGTTGAGCAAATCCTTTGATATATAAGCACCCACGACAGGCACGACACCGTCAAGGATACAAAGAAGCGTCATAGCAACCAGAATCAGCGGCGCCGCCTCCCACACGAGGGAGACGATATAAAAGAGCCGCCCGAAAAAGCCGGATACACACTTAAAAAGGTATCCCGGAACCTCGGAGAGTCGCTTTGGCTTCGGTATTCCGTCGGTCTGGCGCTTTAGCGGTCTTGGTGGCATTACCATCTAAAAATCACTCCCTGACATGGATTTTCTCCCACCCCTAAGTCTTATTGCCGGGGTGAATAACAATATAATTTGCACGGGTATGCCTACGATAAACAAAACCCACAAATTGCTCTGCCAGACGGCAAGCAACGTAAGATAAGCCGATAAAATCGTACACCAAAGAAGAAAAGAGAGGAGAACGAAATTAAGCCTTCGCATTCCCCACAGACTGTTGAAGATGAGAATTACAGCGGCTGTCACGGGTATAGCGTAAATATAGACGAGCCACGGAGGCAGAACCGCG
Source organism: Eubacteriales bacterium (assembly GCA_045657165.1). Lineage (GTDB taxonomy): Bacteria > Bacillota > Clostridia > Oscillospirales > CAG-272 > UBA1740. Next base: position 17,910 of record JAZOSP010000122.1, on the reverse strand, counting down.
CTCTCGAGCACGAGAAGCACGGCAAACGCAACCGAGGCAAGAAGCCAGACGATTGCCACCGATATAAAGGCAGCAACAAGTCTGTTTATACGCACGTCACGCACTACGGCAGAGGGCGAAACACCCTCCGGGTGCTCCCGGCTGAGAAGATAATCGACGGTAACGCCGAAATAATCGGCAATTCTCTTGAGGACGGCAACGTCGGGTACTGCCTCACCGCGCTCCCATTTTGAAACCGCCTTGTCCGAGTAATTCAGTAGCTCTGCAAGCCTTGTCTGAGTCATCTTGGCACCAGAGCGCAGCTCGGCTATATTAGCGCCTATTATTTCACGCAGCTCGTTCATAAACGGCTTCTCCTTTCATCGGAATAAAAATATTTTATCATAAAACGGGAAAAAATGCAAGGCTGCGCGAGTAACTTTTCTAAGGCGCGGGATATGCGTGTGACAGGAGCACACCGCGCTCGGTCAAGGTGATAACTCCGTAGGCAGGCGAGCCGTCGCGACCTGAGACACTGCCCGGGTTGAAGATATATACTCCGCCGTGGGATAGGTTGGCGTACTTTTCAAGTGGCCTATGAGTATGACCGAAAAGCACGAGGTCTGCTCTGCGCTCCTCGGCAAGCGACATTACACCGTCAAGAGAAAACTTTACGTCAAAGGCGTGGCCGTGAGTATAGACTATTCTTTTCCCCTCGAGCACTATCTCGTCGCACAAGGGCGCGGGTGTGCCGCGCACACTGCCGTATATATCGCAATTTCCGCGTACGAAAAGCCACGGACGGCTCTCTCCAAGCGAGCACTCCTCCATATCCGATAGCCCGTCACCGAGAAAGAAAACGGCGTCGGCATCTGGGTGCGAGAGAAGCGCACGACTGATGTACCGACGCTCTCCGTGAGAGTCGGAAAATACGATAAGTTTCATAGTTGCCTCATTTCAATAATTTCTTTTTTGGGGTTTAACCTTTAGAGTCATACTGCATATAATGACGGTAGAACTGAAGGGAGTAAACTAAAATGAAAATTAACAGAGAAAAGGTCATGGAGCTTGCGGCAAAGCCCGACGGTGAGCTTTGGTGCGAGGTAGTTAAAATCGCAAAATCGCACGGCATAAGCCTACCCGAAAAAACACCTCCGCACGAGGAGCTCGAGAAGCTTCGCGGTGCGGTAACGGGAGCAAAGCTGAACGTCGGCGACGCCCTGCGGATTATCGACACTTACAGAAAGAGCGGAACAAAATGAGCGAGAATGGGACTCCCGATATCGGAAGAATAATAAATCTGATAATGGAAAATCCAAAGCTCATTGAGGAAATCTCAAATATGGCAAAAAAGGACGCCGCAACACAGTCGCCGCCGGAGCAGACGGCGCCCGCCGTGACAGAAACGCCTCAAGATGAAAAGACCGAGAGCGTAAGTGCAAGCATTCCCGTGTCAAGGCCGCGCTCAAGGCGCGGTGAGTTGCTTACAATGCTGAAGCCCTATCTGTCCTCACAGCGCGCCGCGGCAATAGACTCAATGGTATCGGTTGCCGACATACTTAAAACCATGAGGCGAGGTGATTAAATGTACTCACGAAGTTACGCAGTAAGAGACGGTGTACCGGGAGTGCCCGACGGCTATGACGGAATAGCTATGCGAGAGCCTGAAATAGATGAAAAACTCGACACGGGTGCCGCTATAATGGATGAGGCGCCACCTACGGAGCCCGTCGCAGTAAACCCTTGGGAGAGAAGCGGCGAGCCACAGGGCCCTCAAAAAGAGGAAGAAAAGGAGAGCGAAAGTGTATTTTCGCTCTTTGGAAAAGGGTCGCTCGGAAACGTCTTTGGCGGTATTAAGCTGCCGTTTATAGGGTCCATAAAAATGCCGAAAATCGGCACAGAGGAGCTCCTCATTTTAGCTGCCGCCGCATATCTTTTCTTCTCTAAGGACGGCGACAAGGAATGTGCTATTATACTTATTTTACTTTTGTTTGTGACATAGTTAGCTAACGGGTTGCCGAGTGGCAACCCGTTCTTTTAGAAGAATGAGAACTGATTTGTCTCCGAGAGTCCGTCAAGGACGTGATTACGGCGCAGAATTTCGATAACCGATTTCGATATACCGGTGTGCTCACGCAAATCCTCTATGGAATAAATGTCATAATTGTCTCTTGCGTGTATTATCTTTTCAGCCGCCGTGTCGCCAAGACCTACAAGTGAATTAAATGGCATTCTGATTTTTCCGTCCTCGGGCAAGAAAGCCGTGGCGTCGGAGCGCTTTAGGTCAACGTTTAAGAACTTGACACCTCTGGCAAGTGCTTCTCTGACAAGGTAGAGAGTCTGGCAGGTTTCATTTTCCTTTGCGGTTGCCTCGACGCCCTTTGCCTCAATCTCGCTGATTGCCGCGGATACGCCGTCGTAGCCGCGACTGACGATTTCCGCGTCGAAGCCGCCCGGAGCTACGCTTAAGAACGCTGCGTAAAACTCCATAGGATAATAAATCTTATACCAGCCGAGGCGTATCGCCGACATATCGTATGCTGCGGCATGTGCCTTCGGGAACATGTACTTGATTTTCTTACAGGACCAGATATACCATTCGGGTACACCGTGGGCTATCATTTCCTGCTCATACTCGGGCTTCAGTCCCCTTCCCTTACGGACGTCCTCCATTATCTTGAAGGACATAGAGTTATCGAGTCCCTTTTGTATGAGATATAGCATTATTCCGTCACGTGTTCCCACAACCTCTGATATCGTACAGGTTCCGTTTTTAATAAGCTCCTGCGCGTTGCCGAGCCACACGTCGGTGCCGTGAGTGAGTCCCGAAATCTGGAGTAGGTCGGCAAAGGTCCTCGGCTTTGCGTCAAGGAGAACCTGTTGGATAAACTTCGTGCCCATCTCGGGAATACCGTAGGTGCCAAGCTGACATCCACCGATATCCGAGGGCGTTATTCCAAGCGGCTTTGTCGAGGCAAAGAGCTCGTAGACCGACTTATCGTTCATCTTGACGTCAAGCACGCTCGTATTCGTATATTTCTCAAGCATTTTATACTTGGTGGGAATATCGTGCCCGAGCTCGTCAAGCTTCAGTATCGTATCGTGAAGATAGGTGAACTGGAAATGAGTTGTGATTATTGACGACTTCGGGTCGTCTGCCGGGTGCTGAACGGGGGTAAAATCGTAGATATCGTATTCCTTAGGCACAACTATAATGCCACCGGGATGCTGACCAGTCGTTCGCTTTATTCCCACAAGCTTCGTTACCATATGAGATATTTCTGCCTTGGGAATTTTGATTTGGCGCTCCTCAAGGTACTTATTGACGTAGCCCCACGCGGTTTTATCGGCAAGAGTACCCGTCGTGCCCGCGCGGTAAACGTGCCCCTGACCAAAAAGCTCCTCAGTGTATTTATGTACTCTGCCCTGCACGTCGCCCGAGAAGTTTAAGTCGATATCGGGGGATTTGTCACCGTAGAAGCCGAGGAAAGTCTCAAAGGGTATGTCGTGACCGTCCTGATAAAGCCATTCTCCGCACACGGGGCACCTCTTATCGTCAAGGTCAAAGCCCGAGCCGACCGAGCCGTCGGTGAAGAATTCACTGTACTTACACTTCGGACATCTGTAATGCGGCGGCAGAGGATTAACCTCGGATATACCCGACATTGTCGCGACGAGCGACGAGCCGACCGAGCCTCGCGAGCCTACAAGATAGCCAAGGCTCTCAGAGTATGCAACGAGCTTTACCGCAATCATATAGAGAACCGCAAAGCCGTTTTTGATAATCGAGTCAAGCTCACGGCTGAGTCTTTTCTCAACTATCTCGGGCAGCTCCTCGCCGAACCACTCGTGCGCGCGGCGCCAGCAGGATTCGGTAAGCTCCTCGTTTGCTCCCTCAAGAGATGGCTGATAAGCGCCCTCGGGTATCGGACGGATACGCTCGCACATATCGGCGATTTTGTTCGGGTTTTCAATTACCACCTCGCGCGCGACGTCCTCGCCAAGATACGAAAACTCAGCGAGCATTTCCTCGGTCGTGCGAAGGTATATGGGCATTGGCTTGTCCGCGTCCTTGAATTTCATTCCCGCAAGGAGAATACGCCTGTAAATTTCGTCCTCCTCGTTGAGAAAATGAGCGTCGCAGGTTGCGCACACGGGCTTGCCGAGCTTTTTGCCAAGCTCGTAGATTTTACGGTTAATATCTCGTAGCGCCTCCTCGTCACGAACCTGCCCCTCGTCTATGAGGAAGCGGTTGTTGCCGAGCGGCTGAATTTCAAGATAATCGTAAAACGAGGCTATGTCCTCGATTTCCTGACTCGTTTTACTGCCGTCGAGAATTGCCTTATAAAGCTCGCCCGCCTCGCAAGCAGAGCCTATAATAAGTCCCTCTCTGTGCTGCTCTATAACAGATTTCGGCATTCTCGGATTTCTGTGATAATAGTCGAGATAGCTGTAAGATATAAGCTTGTAAAGATTCTTGAGCCCCTCTTTGTTTTTTGCGAAAATTATCATATGATAGGGTCGTAGCTTCAAGGGGTCTGAGCGCTCACTCATATTTTCAACCATATGAGAGAAGGTGGTAACGCCCTCGCTCTTTAGCCTCTTTTGCATAACGAAGAATATCTCCGCGAGCATTCGCGCATCGTCAGAGGCTCTGTGGTGGTGGAAATCGCCGAGCTTATAGTGCTCTGCTATCACGTCGAGCTTATGCTTTTTAAGCTCGGGATTGACGTATCTCGAAAGACCTACCGTGTCAAGATAGGTGTTAGTAAACGGCAGACCGTGTCGCTCAGCCGCGACACGGATGAAGCCGACGTCAAAGTTCGCGTTATGCGCGATAAGCATTCTGTCGCCTGCAAAGTCAAGGAATGCTCTGACCGCTTCTTCCTCGCGCGGTGCGCCCTTTACCATATCGTTGGTTATAGAGGTGAGGGCGGTAATCTCCTCGGAGATTTCGCACTCGGGGTCGACGAAGGTGTCAAACTCGTCAATAACCCTGCCGTCCTTGATTTTCACAGCACCTATTTCAATAATACGTGCCGTACGGTTTGAAAGTCCCGTCGTCTCAAGGTCGAAGACTATCATCTCGTCGTCAAACGCGGGATATTTTCCACCAAAAACGCACCTCTCGGTGTCGTTAACGAAATACGCCTCAATGCCGTAAAGGAGCTTTAAGTCCTCGTTTTTCGATTTTTCAAGGGCAAGCATTGCCTCGGGAAACGCCTGAACGTTGCCGTGGTCGGTAATGGCTATCGCCTTGTGACCCCACCTTATCGCCGTGTTTACAAGCTCGGCGGGAGTTATCATAGCGTCCATCTGCGACATATTGGTGTGCAGATGAAGCTCAACTCTTTTTTCGGGTGCGCCGTCGGTGCGGAGCACCTTTTTTATTTTCTTTATTCCAAGTATCGAAAGATACGGCTCATTATCAAATTTATCGGTCGTTACCTTGCCGAGCACGGCGACGTCAGCACCTGCCTTCAGCCCCTTGACCCAGCCGATTTCTTCGGTGGGCAGAAGCTTTTTTGCATACGCCGCCGACGCACCGTCGGAAATACCAACCGTAATGCTCGTTTTGTCACCGCGGCGGGTTTCCTTCGTCGATACCTCAAAGACCGTGCCAAGAAATACCGTGCGGTTATGTACCGAAAGGAAATCCGATAGCGGCGTCGGCTCCGACACGTCAAAGTCCTCGCCAAAGACCGCCTCGCACTCCGAGACGTCGTAGGTTGTCGCACCCATTTTATAGACGTGCTCGTCTATCCTTTTATTATCGCCCGTCGCAGAGGAAATGCCAGACCTTGCCTCAAAGCCGTAGGTGGGGTCGGCGGCACGCGCCTCCTCCTCACGGCGCTTTGCTGCCTCCTCGCGCTCCTTTATAAAGCGCTCTCTGTCAGCTCGCTCGGTCTCAGCCAAAATCTCGGCGCGGCGCGACTCCCACCTTGACGCGCGCTCGTCTGCTCCTACTCCTGCGGTTATTTTCACACTGCGGGTTACACCGTAGCGGCTGCGAAGAATATTGGCTAAAATTGCCTCTGTGTTTGCGTCCTTCACAAAATCTATGCCCGAGGCGGCAAACGGCAAGAGCACCGTAATGCTCTCACCGTCGTCACGGTACGTAGCGTCGGCAAAAAAGCCGTTGGTAACAGCGCCGCACACTGCCGCCTCGCAGGCTATCTCGTCAAAGCAATCTATGCTAAAGCTCTCAGGGGGAAAGTGCGGCAAAATCTTAAAGGACTCCGCCGCATAGAGTGCGCGGCACTCGTCCTCAATCTCGTATATAAGCTCGGCGTCCTCACGCGAATCAAAGGAAAGCTCGACCTCGACTCTCATAGGCTCTCTCGTGTATCTGAATCGCGCAGTATGCGCGCGCAAAAGGAGCTCACGCTTTTCGGCTGTGGGCTCGTATTTTTTGAAAACGTCTAAAAAGCCTTTTTCGGTCTGCATTCCTTTTCCTCTCGCGCTACTCGCGCATACGCTTTATTTCATCTATAAGCTCGTCTATGAGCCTGTCCTCTTTAATCTTTCTTATGATTTCTCCCTTTTTGAAAAGAAGTCCCTCGCCGTCTCCGCCTGCGATTCCTATATCTGCCTCACGCGCCTCGCCGGGCCCGTTAACGGCACAGCCCATAAGAGCAACCTTGATACCGAAGGTGTCAAGCCCCTCGCGCTTTACTCTCTCTTCAAATTCGGAGAGGAGAGATATAAGATTAATTTTAGTCCTGCCGCAGGTCGGGCAGGCAACGATATCCATAGAGGGTGCGGTATCAAGCGAGAGGGAGCGCAAAATTTCTCTTGCAACTCGCGGCTCCTCGCACGGGTCGTCGGTGAGCGAAACACGCAGGGTGTCTCCTATACCCTCGGAAAGAAGCGCTCCTATTCCAACGCTTGATTTTACAAGTGCGGCAGTGCGCGCGCCCGCCTCGGTAACACCGAGGTGGAGGGGATAGTCGGTTTTCTCTGCAAGGATACGGTTGGCTCTTATCATAGTCTGCACGTCCGACGCCTTTACCGATATTGCAATATTGGTAAAATCAAGGTCCTCGAGCAGCGACGCATGATAAAGTGCGCTCTCTGCAAGCGCCTCGGCGGTGGGCGCACCGTGCCTTTTGAGTATTGATTCCTCAAGCGAGCCGGAGTTGACGCCTATTCGAATAGGTATGCCTCTCTCTCGGCAGGCGCGGACAACCTCGCGCACCCTTTCCTTGCCGCCTATATTACCGGGGTTTATTCTGATTTTATCAGCCCCCGCCAAGGCGGCGGCAACGGCAATTTTATAGTTAAAATGCACGTCGGCGACAAGCGGCACGCCGACTCCTCTCGCCTTAAGCTCGCGAAAGGTTTCTGCCGACTCGAGGTCGGGCGCGGTTATTCTGACGATATCGCAGCCCGCGCGGGCAAGCTCGCTTACCTGTCGGTAGGTTGCCTCCACGTCGTGTGTGTCCGTATTGGTCATCGACTGCACGGATATCGGATTTTTTCCTCCAATACCTACTCTGCCAACTGTTATTTCTCTGCTTTTTCTTCTGTAACCGTTATAATTCATAAAGCCTCAAATCGCGGCGCTCACACGATAATCTGCACCACGTCCTTAATCATAATAAACACCGAGAAGCCGAGGAGAAGCAGGAGTCCGACTCCGTTTACGACGCCCTCGATTTTCGGGGGTATGCGCTTTCTCGTTATCATCTCAAACAGTATAGTGATAAGCCTGCCACCGTCAAGTGCGGGAATGGGCAAAAGGTTCATAATTCCGAGATTTATACTGATAAGCACAGTGATATAAAGCAACGACGGAAGACCTGCGCGCGCCGCCGTGCCTATTGCCTCGGATATTCCTACAGGTCCGGATACTGCCGCTATGGTGTATCTGCCGGTGAGAAGGTCTATGATAGACTCCCAGCACATCTTAACGATAAGCGTGGATTTATGCCACGAGAAGCGAAGAATACTGCCGAGGTCGCGCCCCATAGGATTGGGTATAAAGTCGGTCATACCGAAGCTCTGACCCGACTCCTCGGTCGTCGGAAAGACGACGCCCTCGAGTGTCACGCTCTCACCGTCGCGAAGCACCGTCAGGGTCACGGGCTTGTTGCCGTGGCGCATGACCTCGTAGGATAGCTCGTCGTAAATTGACACCCTGTTGCCGTTGACGGCAATTATAGTATCGCCCTCCATAAGTCCCGACTCGGACGAGGAAATCTCAGAGCCCGACTGCTCCGCGGTATAGAATTTTTCAACCGTCGTGCCGTAGAGCTTAATCATAGAGGTGAGAATTATCATAGCAAGGAAGCCTGCTATAATATTGACCGCAGCACCCGCGACGGTTATGATAAAGCGCTGCCACGCAGGTTTTTTATCAAAGGAGTTCGGGTCGTCCGACTCGCCGTCCTCGCCTGCCATAGCAACGTAGCCGCCTATCGGAATCATAGAAAGCGCATAACGGATTCCCGTTTTCTTTGAATCGTACCAGACGAGCTTCGGTCCCATGCCTATAGAAAACTCGTTTATCGTTACCTTAAAGATTCTGGCAAAAATATAGTGCCCGAACTCGTGAATGAAAATCAAAAAGCCAAATACCAGAATTGCTATGAGTATAGTGCCTAAGGTTTCCAAATATTTTCTCCTGTCGGTGGTTATTTAATCATTTTTTCAGCCATGGCTCTGGCTTCCCTGTCTGCCGAAATTATATCCTCAAGCGAAGAAAGAGTGCGCGCCGAGGTCATCCTCTCATAGGTATCGGCTACCACGCGCGAAATATCGGCAAAGGATATTTTTCGATTGAGGAATGCCTCAACAGCAATCTCGTCAGCCGCGTTTACAACCGCCGGCATAGCGCCGCCGTCGGATATCGCACGCTTAGCGAGCGAAAGAAGCGGAAAAGCCTCGGTATCAGGCGGATAAAAGGTTAGACTGCCTATCTTAACAAGGTCAAGCGGCTCTATAACCGCCGCCTCGCGATGAGGGTAATCCACAGCGTACTGCACGCACGCGCGCATATCGGGAACCGAAAGCTCGCCTATTACGGCATTATCAATATATTCGACTGCCGAATGAAGTATGCTCTCACGGTGAACGACGACCTCAACCTTATCGGGTGACACGCCGAAAAGGTGTACCGCCTCGATAATCTCAAAGCCCTTATTCATAAGAGTCGCGCTGTCAACGGTAATCTTCTTACCCATCTTCCACGTCGGGTGAGCGAGCGTATCGGCAAGCGTCACGCGTGAAAGCTCCTCTACAGTCTTACCGAAGAACGGACCGCCCGAGGCTGTGAGAAGAAGCCTTTTTATCTCGCCGTGCGTGCCGGACTTCATTGACTGGAAAATAGCGGAATGCTCGCTATCGACGGGTATAATTTCGACGCCCGCCTCGGCGGCGCGCGACATAACTATATCGCCTGCAATTACGAGAGATTCCTTATTTGCAAGTGCGAGGCGCTTGCCGGAGTCTATAACCGCAAGAGTTGGCAAAAGCCCTGCCTCGCCGAGTATAGAGTTTATAGCAACCTCAGCTGACGAGTGCTTTACTGCCTCGCAAACGCCCTGACTCCCTGCAAAAACGCGCACCGAGGTATCGGCAAGTCGCGTACGAAGGTCGGCTGCCGCCGACTCGTCTGCCATTGCTACGAAGGCGGGCAGAAACTCGCGTGCGAGCGCTTCCATCTTATTAACGTCGCTCTTTGCGCTCATAAGGTCAACCCTGTACCCGCGAGCGCGCGCCACGTCAAGAGCCTGCATACCGACAGAGCCGGTAGCACCGAGAATTGCAACAGTTTTTTTCATAATAGCTCCATTTATACCGCCGCACGTCACTTGTGCAACGATTTATAAGACCGCCGCGCTTTGCGGCGGTCTTATGTAAATTTTATTTGAACGGTGGGAAAGCCACGCAAATCATCATCGCAATAGTAGAGACGGCGAGGAGAGAATCAAATCTATCCATTATTCCGCCGTGACCCGGAAGCAGCGTGCCAAAATCCTTGACTCCGTGCTCACGCTTGATAAGCGAGGCTATGAGATCGCCAAGCTGCGCAACCACGGAGAGTATAAGCCCGGATAAGCCAAGCACGAGATAGTCGGGCGTAATACCTTCGGTTGCGAGGTCAACGATAAAGCCGTAAAGCATTGCCGCAATCGCTGTCACGACGACACCTCCAATAGCGCCCTCGACGGTCTTTTTCGGGCTGACATCGGGTATGAGCTTGTGCCGTCCGAAAAGCGAGCCGACAATATACGCCGCAGAGTCGCAAATCCACGCAGCGATAACCACGAAGCCGAGCAAGAACATGCCGTGATCAAGATAACGGACAAGACACAGTGAGGTAAACGATACAACGACGTAGGCAAAGGTAAGGAAAACCTCTGCTACCGTGGATATGGAAAGAGTTCCCTTTGAGAACACGGCAACGCTCATAGCGTAGAGCATATAGCCAAAGACCACCGCAAGTGCCCAAAGCATATAGCCGAGCTTCTCTATCTCTACGTTATTAACGAGATAGGAGCAAAGCGGCAGAGCGGGCGCTATGATATAAGCGGGCACGGATATTATCCATTTTTTATGGGCGCCCATAACCCGCAGCAGCTCAAACACCGCAATGAGCGAGAAAAGTGCGAGCACTATCGGATAAACGAGATACTGCGAAAAAAGTATAAGCGGCACCGTTATGGCGATTATTATCGCCGAGGTAATAGTTCTTAATCTCATTTTAAGCCTTTTTAGCCTCATCTTTCATATCCTCGGGGTTAAGACCGCCGAAGCGGCGTTGCCTCGAGTAGAACTCACGTACGGCAGCCATAATATCACGTCTGCCAAAATCCGGCCAGAGCGTCTTGGTAATTACGAATTCCGCGTAAGCGCTCTGCCATAAAAGGAAATTGGAAATACGGAAATCGCCGCCCGTTCTAATAACAAGGTCGGGGTCTGGAATGTTGCTTGTGTACAAGTATTTACCGAAATCTGCCTCGGTAAGCGCGGTCTTGCCCTCGGCTATTGCTGCATTTGCCGCATGTACTATCTCGTCCCTGCCGCCATAGTTGAGAGCGACACTAAGGACGAACTCACGGTCGCGTGCCATCTCTTCAACCTCAATGCACTTTAGCCTTACTTTTTCGGGCAAAACCGACTTGTCACCGAGAAATCTAATAGAGAAGCTCTTGTCTGATTTAATCTTTTCTATTACGACCTCATCGAGATATTTATAAACGAGATTCATAAGCGTATCAACCTCGTCCTTCGGACGCTTCCAATTCTCGGTTGAAAATGCGTAAACGGTAACGTAGTGAACGCCTATCTCACGGAAAATTTTGAGATTTTCCTCGAGAATCTTCGCTCCTGCAATATGACCCGCGCTTCGGGGGAGCCCGCGGCGCTTTGCCCATCTGCCGTTGCCGTCCATTATTATCGCGACCGACTGAAGTCTATCGTCAACGCGAAATTTGTCCTTTTTGAATATGCTCAATGCTCTCGCTCGCTTTCGGGAGAATTAAATCTCCATTATTTCTTTGGTTTTTGCCGCTGTGATAGCGTCTATTTCCTTTATATACTTATCGGTAAGGTCCTGAACGAGCTTATCCGACTGCTTCGCCTCATCCTCGGTCATAACAGAATTCTTCTTGTCTGCCTTTACCTTATCGTTCGCGTCACGGCGAATGTTGCGTACCGCAACCTTTGCGTCCTCGCCGAGCTTTGAAATCTGCTTCGAAAGCTCACGTCTGCGCTCCTCGGTCGTAGGCGGGAAGGAAAGGCGGATAGCCGTGCCGTCACTCTGGGGATTTATGCCGAGGTCGGAGGTAAGTATTGCCTTTTCAATGCCCTTGAGTGCCGACTTATCCCAAGCGGTAATCATAATGGTGCGTGCGTCGGTAACCTTAATCTCCGCGATAGAGGCGATGGGTGTGGGCGAGCCGTAGTAATCAACGTTTATTTTCTTTAGAACGTCGGGGTTTGCTCTGCCTGCTCTGATGGTGGAGAGATTGTCGGAGTAGGAGGCAATGGTCTTTTTCATTTTTGCTTCGTAGTCTTTGGTGTCGAGTTTCATATTTTTCTCCGTTCTGCCGCAATCCTGCGACACTTTAATTTTTATTAGTCCGGGGTAATAACCGTGCCGACACACTCACCGCGTACAGCTTTCTTTATATCCTCAGGGTCTTTAAGCCCGAAAACGTGAATAGGCATACCGGTAGAAAGGCAGAACGCGGTAGCCGTCGCGTCGATTGCCTTGAGATTCATAGCAAGAACCTCGGAGGCGCGCACGCGCTCAAGCCTCTTAGCGTCGTGGTTCTTCCTCGGGTCGTCGGTGTATATGTAGTCAACGTTCTTAGCCATAAGCATGGCGTCGGCGGAAATTTCGGCAGCCCTGACAGCACCCGTGGTATCGGTGGAAAGGAACGGTATACCAAGCCCCGCACCGAATATCACAACCTTGCCCGACTCAAGCGCGGCAACAGCCGCGTCGGATGAGTATACCTCAGCAAAGGGCTGCATAGGAACGGCGGTCATAACGACTGCATCCTTGCCTGCGCGGATAAGGGCGTCCTTCATGCAGATTGCGTTCATAACGGTTGCAAGCATGCCCATGCGGTCTGCCGCAACTCTGTCCATCTCGCCGCCCTGTCTGCCGCGCCAGATGTTTCCTGCGCCAAGGACGAGAGCAATTTCATAGCCATCGTCGCAGCAGCCCTTGATTTCGGCGGCAACCCTATCTACGAAGCTGTTATCGTAAATATCTTTGCTGCCGGCGGCAAGCGCCTCGCCCGAAAGCTTAAGTAAAATTCTTTTCATAGTCTTATCCTCTTTTATCCTTAAGTTTGATATAGACCTGCCGACCCGTGCGCAAGGCGACGGGTCGGTAATACGTTTACTTGCTTTTCTTAAGAGCTATTGCAGCGCGTGCCTTCGCGGCAATATTAGCCGAGGTAAGACCGTAGAGCTCGAGAAGCTCAGGCACCTTACCGCTCTTGCCAAAGGAGTCCTCGACACCGACGCGAAGCACGGGCACGGGACATTTCTCGCAAAGCGCCTCGCATACGGCAGCGCCAAGTCCGCCAATAACGCTATGCTCCTCTGCGGTTACGATTGCACCGCTCTTCTCTGCCGCACGCACGATAAGGTCGGAATCAAGAGGCTTGATGGTGTGAATGTTGATAACACCGGCGTCAATTCCCTCCTCGCGGAGCATATCGGCTGCCTCAACGGCAAGGTGAACCATAAATCCGGTTGCAACGATGGTAACGTCCTTACCCTCGCGGTAGGTAACGCCCTTACCAAACTCGAACTTGTAATCGGGAACGAGCTCGGGGGTGAGGTTCGGAACGGCGAATCTGCCGAATCTGAGATACACGGGACCATAGGTGTTGATAGCCGCCTCAACGGCTGCATACGCCTCGGTAGCGTCAGCGGGGTTGCAGACTATCATACCGGGAATGGTACGCATGAGCGCCAAGTCCTCGTTGCACTGGTGGGTTGCGCCGTCCTCACCGACAGTGATACCTGCGTGAGTTGCGCCGATTTTAACGTTAAGATGGGGGTATCCGATAGAGTTACGAACCTGCTCGAAGGCTCTGCCTGCCGCAAACATTGCAAAGGACGAGGCAAAAACCGTCTTGCCTGTGGTTGCGATACCCGCCGCAACACTCACCATATTACCCTCTGCGATACCGCAGTCGAAAAATCTCTCGGGGAATTTCTTCTTGAAAACGCCGGTCTTGGTTGCTGCCGCAAGGTCTGCGTCAAGAACGAGGAAATCATATTTTTCACCGAGCTCGGCAAGTGCTGCGCCGTAGCTCTCTCTGGTTGCTTTCTTATCTGCCACTTTTCTGTCCTCCTATTACTTGAGCGAAGCCGCAATATCGTTAAGCTCGGCAATAGCCTGCTTATACTGCTCTTCCTTGGGTGCTGCGCCGTGCCACTCGCAGGCGTTCTCCATATAAGAAACGCCCTTGCCCTTAACCGACTTTGCGATTATAGCGGTGGGCTTGCCCTTAACCGTTTTAGCCTCGGCAAACGCCGCCTCGATTTCGGAAAAATCGTGAGCATTGATGGAAATAACGTGCCAGCCGAAGGCACGAAGCTTTTCATCGTGGGGGGCGGGGTTCATAACCTCAGCTATAGGACCGTCAATCTGAAGTCCGTTCCAGTCAATAACGGCAACGAGGTTATCAAGCTTGTAGTGAGCCGCAAACATAGCAGCCTCCCATACCTGACCCTCCTCGGTTTCACCGTCACCGAGAATGGTGTATACGCGATAGTCCTTGTTATAAACCTTTGCGCTGAGCGCCATACCGCAAGCAGCCGAGAAACCAAGGCCAAGGGAGCCTGTGGTCATATCAACGCCGGGCGTTCCCTTCATATCAGGGTGACCCTGAAGGCGTGAGGTGGTCTTGCGAAGCGTCTTTATCTCCTCGCGAGGGAAATATCCGCGCTCGGCAAGAGCTGCGTAGAGTGCAGGTGCCGTGTGTCCCTTCGAGAGAACGAAGCGGTCGCGGTTCTCTGCCTTGGGGTCGGCGGGATTGACGTTCATCTCCTCAAAGTAGAGGTATGTAATTACGTCTGCGATCGAAAGCGAGCCGCCGGGATGTCCACAGCCTGCGTTATAAACGCCTTCAATGATATCAACGCGCACGTCGTTTGCTATGCGCCGAAGCTTTAGCTCTTTCGTTTTGTCCATGATGAAAGTACCTTTCTGTGTTATATATAACATTTTACTACAAATAAACAAAAAAGTCAATACGAAGACGCTATGAGAATGAAAAAATCCGACGAAAATTTTTCGTCGGATTTTTCGGTATAAATCAATATCTGCGTCTGGTCTTGACCTGGACTATAAAGCCGATGAGGGCAACGACAGCGATAGACGCCCACATAACGATATCAATGCTGGGAGCGAGCGCCTCAATGTTAGCGAGACCGCCCGCAAGCGTATCAACGCAAAGGTAGGTGCACCAAGCGCCAAGCACAGAGGTACCTATCATCTCAATCCACTTTCTGAAGATGAGCACGAGAACCACTGCTACGGCCGCTGCGATAAGGCTGTAAACCATATTGCCCTGCGTGTAGGCGGTAAGCTCGGGAAGAACCGAAGCCGAGAAGCATACGAAATAAGCGGCATATGCGGCAGCGCCGACGTAACCAACGAAATAAACGGGCTTGCAAAGCAATGCGGCAATAACACCGACGACAACGCCCGAAATCCAATGATAAGGAAGCGGAACGACCGTCTCTACGAGGGGTGCAAGGAATACTACGCCGTAAGCAAAGCCTAAAACGAAGCAGGCAACAAATTTCTGGAAATTAAGCAGCTTCTTACCTGCAAACAGCTGAATCAGCGAAAGAACGAGAAGTGCCGCCGTAACCGCAACGCCCGGCACGTTAACAAGAAGCTCCTTGACAAACGCTTCTATTTCTATGTAGGTGGGAGAACAAATTACTGCATAATAAGTGCCAACAATGGACTCCCAGATTTGAGCGAAATCAAACTGTGCGTTAATTACGCTCGCAAAAAAACTTTGAATCGTTTCTAACACGGCAACCTCTTTCCGATGGAAAATCCATCAAACGTAGTTATTATAAGAACAGTATAGCATACCGGAATGGAAAAATCAAGTGTTATTTGAAAAATATGTGATTTTTCCGCGTGGAATTTTATGGAAGATGTAAGCTGTAAATAAACGACTGCTTTGTAGAAAAAAATGTCGTTTTTTTAACACGGGTCGCGATATTCGACATAACAGACTTTATTTTGATTCCTCTTTTCTCACAAGCGTTGGATAAATGTTATAAACCCTCTTGTTCATTTTTTCCGCCATACGCACAGTCTGTGCCGAGCCGGAGACGCTCTCTCCAACGTAGGCTATCATGATATCGGCTTCGGCGGCGAGTGCGTAATTTCTCTTTTTCATACAGTCGTGCGTATAAGTCTCCGAGATATACGACACCTCATCCGCCTCACGCAAAATGTATGCGTAGCTCTCCTTATCGCGCTCCGACCACCGCTCGTCCTGATTTGTGCAGGGCAAAATCAAACAAAGGCGCACGTCGGGGTGAGATATGCGGAAGCGAAGCACCTCCCTCGCCGCAAGGGTATCAAAGCCAACGGCTCCGCCTGAATAAAATCTGCGGCAGCCCTCGCGATAGGCGAAGGCAACGGCGCGAGAAATCAAATCGCCTATTTGCGACCTATGAGTATTCACGATATGTCTGTGACCCGTAAAGGCGCACCCGAGATTCTTCATATTAATTCCCCGTACTTAAAATTAGTCGAGTTAATTTTAACATTTGAAATTGCAATTGTCAACAATTATAATTAAAATTGCAAAATCCCTTGACTTTTAATAAAATCTGTGGTAAAATATAGAGCAATGACGCCTTGAAGGTATCAAGGCTGTATTTTTTTGGAGGACGCATGGACGACGGCGCGGACGGGGACACTTGTCACAGTATGCCCGTAATACATAAAATATCAGAGGTTTAGCCGCACCCTTGGGGTATGGCTATGCCTCTTTTTGCGTTTTTCAAAAAAACAAGGCGTTAAATTAGAAAATCGAAAGGTATTTTTCAAACAATCATGGACCCTCATTTAGTGACATATCTCGTCATAATCGTGATATGCGTCATTCTGTCGGCATACTTCTCCGCTACGGAAACAGCGTTTTCTACCTTTAACCGCATTAGAGTCAAGAATATGGCGGAAAAGGGCAACAAAAGAGCCGCACTCGTGCTTAGGCTGTCGGAAAACTACGACTCGCTGATTTCTACCATTCTTATAGGAAACAACATCGTTAATATACTCGGCGCCTCGCTCGGCACGCTCTTCTTCACGGGGCTTATCGTAGGAAACGCGGACCTTGCGGCAACGCTCTCAACCGTGGTTATCACGCTTGTGGTGCTTATCTTTGGCGAGATTTCTCCAAAGACCATGGCGAAAAACTCGCCCGAGAGCTTCGTGATGTTCTCTGCACCGATTATTAATGCACTTCTCATAGTATTCACTCCGTTTAATTTCGTCTTTAAGCAATGGCAAAGACTGCTTGCAAGGCTCTTTAAGCCCTCTGACGACCAAGGTATGACAGAGGAAGAGCTGATTTCCATCATAGAGGAAGCCGAGGAGGGCGGAGATATCGACGAGGAGGAGAGCACGCTCATTAAGAGTGCTATCGAATTTGGCGACCTTGAGGTAGGTGACATCTTCACGCCGAGAATTGATATAACCTCACTCCCGATAGACGCCGACAAGGAGACGGTTGCAAGGGTATTTACAGAGTCGGGCTTCTCGCGAATCCCCGTTTACGAGGGCGACCTTGACAACGTGCTCGGTATACTTTATTATAAGGATTTTTACGCGCTTGCACAGGGCAGAGAAACTCCTATAAGCGAGATAATCAAGCCTGTTATTTTCGTGGCAAAGACTCAAAAGGTAAACGACCTTATGAAGGACCTGCAGGAAAAGCAGGTTCACCTCGCAGTCGTTACCGACGAGTATGGCTCAACGGCAGGTATAGTTACCCTTGAGGATATTCTCGAGGAGATTGTCGGCGATATCTGGGACGAGCACGACGAGATAGTAGAGGAAATCAAGGAGATCTCCGAGCGCGAATACGAGGTCTCGGGCATGGCTAACGTCGAGAAGCTCTTTGACGAGCTTGATATGGACACCGACGAGGAGCTTGACACCGTAACCGTTAACGGCTGGGCTATGACGATACTTGAAAAAATCCCCGAGGTCGGTGACAAATTCGAATATTGCGGACTTGACGTAGAGGTTCTGAAAATGGACGGCAGAAGAATCGAAACGCTTCGCGTCGTAGACTCGCGCACAAGCGACAGCGACGAGGATGACGAGTCTGACGAGGATGACCAAAACGAAAAAGAAAACGATTAATCCCCAAAACGACAATGATTATTTACAAAATCGGGTGTTTGGGGACGCCAACA
>JAZOSP010000121.1:0-4243 GCA_045657165.1 Eubacteriales bacterium | reverse complement strand
TTCGGGCGGACAGAAGCGCCGTGCCGCCATCGCGGGTATTATAGCCATGCGCCCCGAGGTGCTCGTGCTTGACGAGCCTGCGGCGGGGCTTGACCCGCGCGGCAGGCGTGAGATTCTCGGCAAGCTTCGCGAATATGCAATCGAGCGCTCGGCGTCGGTTATACTCGTCAGCCATTCTATGGAGGATATGGCTTATTACTGTGACAATGTTGTCGTTATGAATAAGGGCAAAATTTTCAGAACAGGCAGCGTCGACGACATTTTCTCGGAGGCTGACTCGCTTACCGAGATAGGCCTTGACGTGCCGATGATTTCGCGTATCGCCGCACGGCTTCGTGAGCGCGGCGTGGTTCTCTCCGGAACTCTTTACACCGTAGAGGGTGTCAGGCGCGCAATTCTTGAATATATAGGGGAGGGCAAGGTATGATATCAGATATCACCCTCGGTCAGTTCTTCCCGGGATATTCGCCTATACACAAGCTCGATCCGAGGACTAAAATTCTTTTGGCACTCGCCTTTATCGTGGCAGTGTTCGTTGCAAATAACCCCTTGTCACTTCTTGTTGTAACGCTCCTCTCGCTTGTTTTGGTTTTCATCAGCCGAATATCACTTTCGGTAGTTATTAAAGGCTTAAAGCCTATAATATTTATCCTCATTTTCACAGCGCTCTTAAACGTTTTCCTCACGGGCGGCACGGGCGAGCCTCTTGTGTCGTTTTGGGTGATAAATATTTACACCGAGGGAATAATAAGGGCTGTGTTTATGGGTGTACGCGTTCTTGTGCTGATTATAGGAACGAGTATTCTTCTCACCTATACAACCTCACCGATTTCGCTTACCGACGGACTTGAGTCACTGCTTTCACCTCTTAAAGCAATCAAGGTGCCCGTTCATACCTTTGCTATGATGATGTCGATAGCCCTGCGATTTATTCCCACGCTCGTTGAGGAAACCGAAAAAATAATGAACGCGCAAAAATCGCGCGGGGCAGACTTTACCTCGGGCGGTCTTGTCAAAAGAGCAAAGGCGCTTGTGCCGCTTCTCGTGCCGCTTTTCGTTTCCTCGTTCAAGCGCGCAGAGGAGCTCGCAACCGCTATGGAGTGCCGTTGCTACCGAGGCGATAAAAACCGCACTAAACTCGTAAAGCTCGAGTACCGTGCTCGTGACATAATCTCAATGCTCGCCTTTGCCGTGCTTATTGGAGCTGTAATCTCGATGAGCATTATTCCTTATAATTTCGAGTCGCCCGGTATAATTTACGACATTCTATTTTACAGAGTTTAAGGGGTGAGGCATGAAATATTTTGCTAAAATCAAATACCTCGGAACTGCCTTTCACGGCTTTCAGGTTCAGCCCGAAAAGCGCACCGTACAGGGCACGCTTTGCGAGGCGCTTCGCGAGGCTTGCGGCGTTGTGTGCAAGGTGACGGGCTGCAGCCGAACAGACGCGGGAGTACACGCAAACGAGTTCTGCCTCACGGTCGAGGCGGAGGGCGCAACGGTGCCGCCTGAGAAGCTGCCCGTGGCGGTGTCGCGTTTTCTGCCTGAGGATTTGTGCCTATATTTTGCAAAAGAGTGCGATTCGGACTTTCACCCAAGGTACGACGTTAAGGAAAAGGAATACCTTTACCGCGTAATAAATTCGAGAATTTACGACCCATTTGAATACGGCAGAGCCTGGTTTTTACCGCGCGCTATCGGTGAGGCACAGATTGAAAAAATGCGCCTCGCGGCGCGCGCCTTTATAGGCAAGCACGACTTTTCCGCCTTTATGTCCGAGGGCTCGGACGTAGAGGACACGGTGCGTGAGGTCACCTCGCTTACCGTTGATATGCAGGGGAATCTTATTGAGATAAAAATACGCGCAGACGGATTTCTTTACAATATGGTAAGGATTATTGTCGGCACTCTCACCGAGGTCGCGTACGGCAGAATTTCGCCTGACTCAATATCGGAGATTATCGCCTCGTGCGACCGCAAAAGAGCAGGTATGACGGCACCGCCCGAGGGGCTTTATCTCAATCGGGTAATATATTAAATTTCCACATTTGGAAGAAATATTGAATAATAAAAGCTCCTCTCTGTGACAAGATTAGAAAAAGTCAAGAGAGGAGCTTTTTATGAAGGGTAAAAAGAGAGCAGTCGTTATTACGGCGACGGTTATTCTTGCAGTCGCGGGTATCGTTACTGTGATTTTAGCGTTTCTTGCGGTGTATATAAGCCGAAACATAAATTTTGACGCCGACGAGGCGCTATTCGAGGACGCTGACGAATGGGGCTCTACCGTGTTTTACGCCTCGGAAAATCAAGGTACGTCGGGGGATTATCTCCCTGTAGAGATAAATCTGTCGGGAAGCGTTAAAAAGGTATATTATCCGACCGATGAAATATCCTCTTATCTAAAGGACGGCTTCGTGGCGGTTGAGGACAGGCGATTTTATTCGCACGGCGGAGTTGACGTTAAAAGAACCCTGAAGGCTATCGTAAATTATATTTTTCGCTCGGAAAAATTGTTCGGTGCTTCCACTATAACCCAACAGGTCGTCAAAAATATCAGCGGAGATAACGAGGTGACGGTGGGACGTAAATTCTCTGAAATAATCCGCGCTATAAATATCGAAAGAGAGTACTCAAAGGACAGAATTTTAGAGGTATATCTTAACGTTATTCCTATGAGCGAGAATATGTACGGCGTAGGTATTGCCTCGCGCAATTATTTCGGCAAGGAGCCGTCTGAGCTTACCGCCGCCGAGGCGGCAACGCTCATTGGAATTACAAATGCCCCAACGGCGTATAACCCTTATATCAACCCCGAGGCGTGCTTAAAAAAGCGCAACTATGTTCTCGGTATTATGCATTCTGAGGGGGTAATCGGTAAGGACGTGTACGAGCAGGCGCGCTCAACACCGCTTACAGTCCTGCCGCGCGAGGAAAATACGGGCGTTGACTCGTGGTTTGTCGAAACGGTTATAGAGGACGTCACTCGCGACCTTGCAAACAAATATAAAGTATCAGAGACGGCAGCTCGAATGATGATAACGCGCGGCGGCTACTCGGTTTATACCACGATGGATATCGCCCTTCAGCGCGAGCTTGAGGAGTACTTTGAAAACACCGACAATTTCCCCTCGGAGATTTCGAACGGTCTTGGCTACGCTATGGCAGTTACCGATTCTCGTACGGGCAACCTCGTCGGTATCGTCGGTCAACCAGGAAAAAAGCAGGGAAACAGGCTCTTAAATCACGCGACAGTACCGCATATTCCGGGCTCGGTGCTAAAGCCGATAGCGCTCTACGCCCCTCTTATTGAATCAAGAAGGATAAATTTTGCAACCGTCCTTGACGACACACCCGTATACTTTAACACGTGTGAGGCGGGCTATACCGAATATCCGCGAAATTCACCGAACGTATATTCGGGCCTTATAACCGTAAAAGATGCCCTGCGGCTATCGAAAAACACCGTTGCCGTAAAGCTCTGTATGATGATGGGTGAGCGAGAGGTGTATAGGCGGCTCGTAGATGATTTTGGCTTTGATACGCTTGTTGAGCGCGAGACGGTAGACGGAAAAACTCTTACCGATATTGCCATCTCGCCAATGGCGCTCGGTCAGCTGACGAGGGGAGTATCAATTTATAAGCTAACCGAGGCTTTCGGAGTATTTCCGTCGGGCGGTATTTTGCGCAAGGCTCGCAGCTATCTTGCTGTAACCGATTACAAGGGCGAGACGATTCTCGAAAACAGCACCGATGAAAAGCGCGTATTTTCAGAGGACACCGCCGCGATAATGAATAAAATGCTAAAAAGCGTGGTCGATGACGGTACAGCAAGGGGAATGACGCTACCGTCACTTGTCGAGGTCGCAGGAAAGACAGGCACCTCGGGCGGCAGCCTTGATAAAATGTTCGTTGGCTATACGCCTTACTATACCGCGGGTATATGGTGCGGCTACACCTCGGGCGAGGGAAGCGTTTCCTCGCTTTCGAAAAGTCACTTAAATATCTGGGACGAGGTTATGACGTTAGTACACTCGCAAATAGATTTGACAGAGGAGAGTCACTTTTCCGAGGCGGGACTCGTAAAGCGCCCCTTCTGTCTTGATTCGGGTAAAATTTTCTCGGATAACTGTATTTTCGACCCGCGCGGCTCGCGAGAGGAATACGGGTATTTCACGCTTGACAATATGCCGACGGGGCTTTGCGACCGACACGTGCTATGCGCCTACGACAGCGTAACGAAGGG
>JAZOSP010000120.1:0-26759 GCA_045657165.1 Eubacteriales bacterium | reverse complement strand
ATTCTTGCTAGGTAGCCCTTATCGTTATGAATAAACTTTTCACACTTTTCATGAATAGCGGTAAACTCTTGGGCAGATGCATCGGATTTCGCACCGTTGGCACACCCGCAAAGCGCACAGAGCGCAAGCAAAATGCAGAGCAGCAACACCCCTGCTTTTGCAACGTTGAACATTCTCATCAATCTCACTCCTTTCGATATGATTGCATTTTCATTTTAGCATGAAAGGATTTGCCGTGTCAATAATCATTTTTTCCAAAGTTCCCGAGGCTTTTTTGTGCAGGGTGATAGAAACACGAGTAGCCCTATGCCACAGAGTCCAAGCACGATGAAAGCGCGGATGCAAGAGCGTAGCGATCCCGATGCTTGCCCTGCTGATTCCGGCCGCCGTGCTTGCGTTTGGATTCAAGAAGAAATACTAAGAGATACACATAAAAAAGAGCAGGGAGCTTTTAGCGTATTCTCCTTAACGGAGAACACGCTAAAGCTAAGTTTGCCCTTCGGGCAAGTGAAGTTATCTGCGATAGTGAAGTTCACTTCGTGAGTGAAGTTTCGCCTAATGGCGAAGTAATAGGCAAACTTAACTTCACTGACAGAAAAAAGAGCAGGAATAGAAGGTTTTATCCTTTTATCCTTGCTCTTTCTGTTTGTAATAGGGGCTTGGGCTTAGCCCATAAAGCATTTGACGAGACAAATGTGATGCTCGCACTTATAGGTGCTTTTCAAATTCTCCGCTAAGGATACCGACCTATGCCGTTGCGGTTCTTTTTCATTATTTTTCGCCTATCGTGGCGCGAATTACTGCATTTATTTCCTGTGCGAGCTTGCTCGCAGGCTTTTTCATTCCGCCAATCAGCCACATGTAAACGGCAGTGGTGACTCCGCCCGAGAACATAGCAGAAACGGTTTCGGTTGAGCTGACCGAGTGCATGCCTGCATTGACGCTGTCACGAAGTCTGTCGAGGGTATCACGGTAATTTTGCTCCATTATAACCGAAATCATGGTGGGGAGAACGCCGCTTTTCATAATGTTTTCAATAACTTTTTTGTTTTCCTTTATGAAAAGCAGTATGCGATTGACGTACTCGGTGTAGTAGGCTGCGGTGGTGTCGGGCTTTGATGACTTCCAGATAAGACTGTCAAAATTATCGCGGAGCGAGCGCGTAAACGACGCAAGATACTGAAATTTATCGGTAAAGTGCTTATAGAACGTAGCCCGTCTTATACCGGCACGCTCACAAAGCTCGTTGACCGTAATATCTTCAAACGATTTCACGGAGAGCAGCTGCATAAATGCTTCCGCCAGAGCCTTCTTCGTTTTGGTAACTCTTAAATCTTCTTTCGGGGACATTGCTTAAAACCTTTCGTGCGGGGGTGTTGCTACCTACAGTATACCACTTTCGCTTGGCAAAGTCAATAATTATTTTGAAAATTAAACCAAAAAAGCTCGAAACAGCGGAGCGGGGGAACGGTAAGGCGCTGTTTGCGGTTTAACAAAACAAAATCGTCTATTTTTTAACGAATTTATCTTGACTTGCCGTATATGTTGTGATATTATATTAAAGGTAAATAAAAATATCAAAGGAGATATCAGAAATGGCAGCTTACAACAAGAAGACCATTGAGGACGTAGAGGTAGCAGGCAAGACCGTCCTCGTTCGTTGCGACTTCAACGTTCCTATGAAGGACGGTGTTATCACCTCTGACAAGCGAATAGTTGGTGCGCTTCCTACAATCAAGTATCTTATGGATAACGGCGCGAAGGTTATCCTTTGCTCTCATATGGGCAAGCCCCACAACATTTTCACCGAGGGCTTCGGTCTTACCAAAAAGGAGAAAAAGGTTGTTGAAAAGCTTCCCGAGGCAGAGCAGGCAGCTGCAAAGGCAGAGTATCTTGCAAAGGCTCCCGCAGCTGACAAAAAGAAGCTCACCCTCGCTCCTGTTTGCAAGAGGCTCAACGAGCTTCTCGGCAAAGAGGCGGTTGTGTTTGCAGAGGATATAATCGGTCCTGACGCTAAGGCAAAGGTTGCTGCTCTGAAGGCAGGCGAGGCTGTTCTTCTCGAGAACACGAGATTCGACGCGAGAGAGGAAAAGAACGGTGCAGATTTTGCAAAGGAGCTTGCCGCTTACGCTGATATATTTGTAAACGACGCATTTGGTGCGGCACACAGAGCGCACGCTTCGACAGCCGGCGTTGCAGACTACATTCCTGCGGTTTGCGGTTACCTCATTCAGAAGGAAATTTCCGTAATGGGTAAGGCTCTTTCCAATCCCGAGCGCCCCTTCGTCGCTATCCTCGGCGGCGCAAAGGTTGCGGATAAGCTTAACGTTATCGACAACCTCCTTTCCAAGGTTGATACTCTTATCATCGGTGGCGGTATGGCGTTCACCTTTGCTGCTGCAAAGGGACTTTGCGTTGGTAAGTCGCTTCTTGACGAAACCAAGCTTGACTACTGCCGTGAGATGATGGCAAAGGCAAAGGAGAAGGGCGTAAATCTTCTTCTTCCCGTTGATACTGCAATTGCTGCAGGCTTCCCCAATCCCATTGACGCACCCATCGACGTTGAGTACGTAGACGTTGAGAATATCCCTGCTGATATGGAGGGTCTTGACATCGGTCCGAAGACCGCAAAGATGTTTGCAGACGCGGTTCTTTCCGCAAAGACCGTAATCTGGAACGGTCCTATGGGCGTGTTTGAGAACCCCACCCTTGCAAAGGGCACTATCGCAGTAGCCGAGGCTCTTGCAGAGAGCGACGCTATCACTATCGTTGGCGGCGGCGATTCCGCGGCGGCTTGTGAGCAGCTTGGCTTCGCACCCAAGATTACTCATATTTCCACAGGCGGCGGTGCATCTCTTGAGTTCCTTGAGGGCAAGGACCTTCCCGGCGTATCCTGCCTTATGGATAAGTAATTAACACGACTCTGCCCACGGGTCACGCGCCCGTGGGCAATTAAAACTAATAAAGAGGATAAGAAAATGAGAAAGACTGTAATTGCAGGCAACTGGAAAATGAATATGACTCCCTCGGAAACGAAGAAATTCATTACCGAGCTTGCCCCCATGGTGGAGGGACTTGATAAGTGCGACATCGTGCTTTGCGTTCCCGCTATCGATATTCCCGCGGCTATTGAGGCTGCAAAGGGCACTAACATAAAGATAGGTGCAGAGAACGTGCATTTCAAGGAGTCGGGCGCTTATACCGGCGAGCTTTCGGCTAAGATGCTCGTCGAGTCCGGCGTAACTCACGTCGTTATCGGTCACTCCGAGCGCCGTCAGTACTTCGGCGAGACCGACCAGACGGTAAATCTCCGCACTATCGCTGCTGTTAACGCAGGTCTTGTTGCTATCGTTTGCGTAGGTGAAACGCTTGAGCAAAGACAGCTTGGCTACACCGAGACGCTCCTCAAGTATCAGACCAAAATGGCTCTTACCGGAGTTAAGGCAGAGGACCTCGATAAAATCATAGTTGCTTACGAGCCCGTATGGGCAATCGGTACGGGCGTTACCGCTACCGCAGAGCAGGCAGACGAGGGCAACGGCTTCGTTCGTGCGGCTATCGCAGAAGTCTACGGCGAGGCGGCTGCCGAGTCGGTTACCGTTCAGTACGGCGGGTCTATGAACGACGCTAACGCCTCGGAGCTTCTCTCGAAGGTCAACGTAGACGGCGGCCTTATCGGCGGCGCGTCTCTTAAGACCGATAAGTTCACCGCAATAGTTAAGGCTGCAAACGCATAATCGGTAAAAATGTAAATATATGTTAGAAAAACGCGAAGGCTGACGCTTCGAATGCGACGTCTTTCGCGTTTTTCGCTTTTTGCTTTTATAATTTATACGACCGTTGCGGGCGTTGCCGCAACTCGAGATTTTGCAAAATGTGTTTCTAATAAATTAGAATAAAATAAGCTTTGTTGTTAAATTCGTCTAAACAACGGTAAGATAATTGTAACATTTGCACAACAAACAGCTTTGAAAATCGTTACACTTGCCACTTGGTTTTTCGTGCTTTTTCTGTTATAATATTATCGTTAAAAAATATTTTTTCAAAGGAGAAACAAAATGGCAGGTCTTTCACTCAGACACATTTACAAGAAGTATCCCGGCGGCGTAACCGCGGTATCCGATTTCAACCTTGAAATCAGAGATAAGGAGTTCCTTATCTTCGTCGGTCCTTCGGGTTGCGGTAAGTCCACCACTCTTCGTATGATAGCAGGTCTTGAGGAAATTTCCGAGGGCGAGCTTTACATAGGCGACAGATACGTTAATGACGTTGCCCCCAAGGACAGAGATATCGCGATGGTGTTCCAGAACTATGCTCTTTATCCTCACATGACCGTCTTTGATAACATGGCGTTCGGACTTAAGCTCCGTAAGGTTCCTAAGGAGGAAATCAAGCGCCGCGTTGAGGAGGCTGCAAGAATACTTGACATCAGCCACCTTCTCGAGAGACGCCCCAAGGCTCTTTCGGGTGGTCAGAAGCAGAGAGTTGCTCTTGGCCGTGCTATAGTTCGTAACCCCAAGGTATTCCTTCTTGACGAGCCGCTTTCCAACCTTGACGCAAAGCTTCGTGCAAGCATGAGAACCGAGCTTACCAAGCTTCACAAGAAGGTTGAGACCACCTTCATCTACGTAACACACGACCAGGTAGAGGCTATGACGATGGCAAGCCGTATCGTCGTTATGAGAGACGGTATCATTCAGCAGGTTGATACTCCCCAGAATCTTTACGATGCGCCCTGCAATCTTTTCGTTGCAGGCTTCATAGGCACTCCCCAGATGAACTTCCTTACCGGTAAGCTTGTAAAGCACGATAACGACCTTTACGCAACCCTTGGTACTACCGAGGTTAAGCTTCCCCCTGAGAAGTCCAACAACCCAGACCTTAAGGAGTATATAGGTCAGGAGGTTATCTTCGGTATCCGTCCCGAGGCTATTCACGACGAGCCTATGTATCTTCAGACCCTCTCTGAAACTACTATGGAAGTTGACGTCGACGTTACCGAGCTTATGGGTGCTGAAATTTACCTTTACCTCGGCTTTGAAGGTATGGAGGACGCAACCAACGGCAAAAACATTATTGCCAGAGTTTCCTCGCGCTCCCGTGCACAGGCAGGCGATAAAATCAAGGTTGCTATCGATACCTCGCGTATTCATATTTTCGACAAGGATACGGAAAAGTGCATTTGTCACTAATTCACTAAAGCTACGGCGCGCACCAACGGGTGCGCGCCGTATTTTGTAAACTAAAGGTTGCATTTTGTTTACGCATGCGCGCGCGAGGCGTACTCGTGCGCCAAAAAGATGAAAAAATTTCCGATTTTTTTTGCAATTCTATTGACGAAAACTGTTCATATCTGCTATAATAATAATGTTAATAAATCCGTTAACGGAGAAAGAGGTCGATACAATGCGTGAAGGTACAGAGATGAACCCCAAGGAAATTGCGAAGCTTAATAAGGCAAGGGTCGCAGAATGCACGGCTGAGATTAATCAACTCAAAAAATACATAAAGGAAGAGCTTAGCACCTGCAAGGTGGACGCGTCTGACGTACGCGGCGTTGCAAAGCGTTACTTCGCAGCGAAGAAGGCATACGACAAGAAGCCTAACGAAAAGAAGCTTGCAAAGCTTAGCGAGGCAGAGGTTGAGCTTGAGGCATGCGCTGAGCGCCTTCTTATTACCGAGGGACGCGTTCGCGAGCTGCTCGTATCGGTAGCGGAAAATTATAGTGTTATTGCTGAAATTACTGCGCAGAAGTCGGGTAAAAAGGCTGATAAGGTTACTGCTGAGCTCGAGGCGTACTGCGCAAACGTTAATGCTGAAATAGAGAAATGCAAGTCGCTCGGCGAGGCTGCCGCATTCGTTAACTCGGTGGCCGAAAAGATGGCACTCCGTGATGCCGAGGCTGCAGCAGCAGCAGAGGCCGCAGCAGCAGAGGCTGAAGCAGCTGTGGAGGAAGAGGCTGTAGAGGAATTGCCCGCTGTTGAGGAGCCGGTAGTAGCAGAAGAAAAGACACCTGTAGAGGAGGCAATGCCCGAGGAGGAGCCCAAGGAAGCTCCCGTCGAGGAGCCGAAGATGGCGTACTATCCCCCTATGTACGGCATGCCTTATATGATGCCCCAGCCCATGCCTTACTCTTACGATCCCCGAGTAAAGATTGCTCCCGTTTCAATAGATGTTTCGGCTATTGTGGAAAAGGCTATCAACGCAACCATGCAGAAGTTCGTTGAGGCGTTCGAGAAGCGTGTCGGCAGAGTGGTTGACGGGCTTGCGGCAGGCGCAGCGGCAGCTCCCGTACAGGCAGCGACTCCCGCACTCGTATCGAGAACCTACGGTGCAGACGAGATTGCGGCGCTTGAGAGCACGATTCTTGACGACGAGCAGTTCCTTATCGAGAAGCTCACCGCTATGATTGACAATCTCAAGAACCTCACCTCGGGCATGG
Organism: Eubacteriales bacterium; assembly: GCA_045657165.1. Classification (GTDB taxonomy): domain Bacteria; phylum Bacillota; class Clostridia; order Oscillospirales; family CAG-272; genus UBA1740. Next base: position 20,317 of record JAZOSP010000120.1, on the reverse strand, counting down.
CAGAGCTCTCGGCGGCTTACGTAGATATCTCCGGCAAGCAGGGCGAGATCGGCGAGCTTCAGAAGCAGACCAACGATATGCAGCGTTACACTCTCCGCGAGCAGCAGGGTATTCAGGTTAACCAGAAGGTTATTGGTCAGGACCAGATTGCTATCGCACAGGAGCAGACCATGCTTATCGAAGCGCAGAAGGCTATGGCAGAGCGTCAGGAGAGCCTCACCGAGGCACAGCGTGCTATGGAGGAAACTCAGCGCGTAGTTATCGACACTCAGGCAACTCTTGAGGAGGCGATGAAGACGGTAATGCAGGCGCAGAAGGATATCATATCAACCCAGCAGTCGATAATCAACGGCAACAACAAGAACGTTGACGCACAGGCAGAGATTGCGGCAAAGCAGGCTGAAACTCTTGCGCTTCAGAAGGAAGCACTTTCGGCGCAGAAGCAGCTTCTCCGCGATCAGAAATCCACAAGCGACCGCCAGCGTGATCTTGGAAACAGGAAAAAGAAGGCTCAGCCCGAGACAAAGGCAGCTGCTACAGAGCAGACTCCCGCAGTCGTAGCTGAGGTGCAGGCTGAAGCACCTGTTGCAGAGACTCCCGTAGTCGAGGCTGAAGCGCCTGTTGCAGAGACTCCCGTAGTCGAGGCTGAGGCACCTGTCACAGAGGTAGCTGATGAGACTCCCGAAGTTCTCGTAAATAAGCCCGAAGCAGAGGAAAAGACCGATATTAGCGAGCTTTCCGCTGAGGACGAATTCAACGCATAAAAAGTAAAAAGCTTCCGCAAATATTTTGCGGAAGCTTTTATTTGATTTATACTTAAATTTAGATCACAACAGCGTCAGAGGTGGTTTCCATGAGCTCGCTGTCGTGCTCGGCAGCAACGAGCTGTACGTGATAGGCGTCTATTACCGCCTCCTCAAGCGAAGCTCTGAAATCAGAGTTGATGGGGTGAACGATATCACGGTATGTTCCGTCGGGATTCTTTCTCGAGGGCATTACGATAAAATATCTGTCACGAGCGTAGATTACCTTGATGTCGTGAACAGCGAGGCAGTCGTCAAAGGTCACCGAAACGATAGCCTTCATAGGTCCCTCGTCAAAGAATTTTCTGATTTTGATGTCTGTAATTTGCATAACATAGCTTCCTTTCCTGTGTTGTAAACTTTTTTCGGATTACGAATATAGTATATAATAAGTTTGTTAAAAATATTCAGTAATTAAGTGATCATTTTTGAAATAATCTGTGATATTTTTTAACACTGTATGTCCAAACGTTTAACAACGCTAAATTGAGGGAAATTATGGCGAAAATTGATAAAAGGGTAAGCTATGATAAAATACGCAAAATATGCTCTACTCCAAACGCGCGAGTGCATTTCGTGGGCATTGGAGGCGTGTCGATGTACGGTCTTGCACGGCTCTCGCTCTCGACAGGGCTTGCTGTTTCGGGCAGCGACAGGGAGGAGAGCGAGCATACAAGAGATCTCAGAGAGCGCGGTGTCAAGGTGAATATAGGTCACGATGGGGCGGCGGTGACCGGCGCCGAGCTCGTCGTTTATTCTCACGCAATCACGGACACTAATCCCGAGCTTCTTTGCGCACGGCAGCTTGGAATACCTACAGTGTCGAGGGCAGAATATATGGGCGCGCTAATGGAGAGGTACAAAACGCGAATAGGTGTATCGGGTTCTCACGGTAAGAGCACTACGGTTGCTATACTTGACTCTATCTTTTCTCTCGCGCTAACAGAGCCGACGGTTATATCAGGGGCTCAGCTTTCGGGCGGCGATTCGGTAGTTCTCGGCTCGGACAGCGTGTTTATTTACGAGGCGTGCGAGTACCGAGATTCGTTTCTCGACTTTCGTCCAACGGTAGCCCTCGCAACGAATCTCGAGCTTGACCACACCGATTATTTTAAGAGCGAGGAGGCTATTGCCGAATCCTTCAGAAGAGCGCTTTCGCTTGCTACGCGCTTTGCCGTTATAAACTGTGACGACGAGCAGCTTGAGAAAATCAAAAATCATATCACGGCGAGAGTGGTCAGCTTTGGCTCGGGCGAAAATGCCGACTACAGATATCTTATAAGCTCCTTTTGTGAGCGCGGCTTCGTCTTTTCGTTATCAAAATTCGGAAATGATATAGGAAGCTTTACACTGAATATCCCCGGTGTTTTCAACGTCACTAATGCTGTCGGTGCGATAGTCGTTGCGCTCGAGTTTGGCATAGACACCGAAATCATAAGGCGCGCAGTAGCCGCCTTCTGCGGAATACCGCGCAGACTTGAGATGGTAGGCGGCAGGAGAGGGCGCCCCGTGTTTTATGATTATGCTCACCACCCCACCGAAATCGCCGCTTCAATAAATACCGTGCGTTCTATCACCGGCGGCGACGTAACCGTGGTTTTTAAGCCCCACACTTACTCGAGAACAAAGAGCCTGTGGGAGCAGTTTCGTCTCGCGCTGTCTCTTGCTGACCGAGTAATACTTACAGATATTTATCCTGCACGAGAGCTGCCCATACCCGGTGTCAGCTCATTAAGACTCGCGCGTGAGATTGGCTCTTTCGCTACCTTTTGCCCTGACCGCGAGGTTGCCCGCACGGTAGATTTAAGCGGTGACGGCGCTATAATATTAATGGGCGCCGGCGATATGGAAAATATAAAAAATGACGTTTTGAAAAACGGAGGATAGTATATGAAAAAGAATCTGCTTGTAAGCGCTTGCCTTCTCGGTATTCCGTGCCGTTTCGACGGGAAAAGCGTACCCCGTGTCGATATTTTGGCTCTTTCCGAGAGATATAACCTAATACTCGTGTGCCCCGAAATATACGGAGGTCTCCCGACACCGCGAACCCCGAGCGAAAGGCTTTTTGACAGAGTGCTTATGGCTGACGGCGCCGACGTTACCGAGAATTTTCGCCGCGGTGCCGACGTCACCGTAAAGCTTGCGCGTGAGCTTTCCTGCGAGGCGGCACTTCTCAAGGAGCGCAGCCCCTCTTGCGGATATGGGGAAATATACGACGGCAGCTTCTCGCACACGCTTATGAAGGGCTCGGGAGTAGCTGCCGAGGCGCTTAGCGCGCTTGGGATAAAAATTTACGGGGAGAGCGAAATAGAAAAGCTTTTATCGGAGTATTGACAAGCGAAAAAAATAGTTGTATAATTGAGTCATAGAATAAGAAAGGAGATATTCTCATGGACGACGGCGCGCGAAGTACATACCGCCAAAACGATCGAATAAAGATAAGTGAGCGCTTGGGCGTCGGACTGTGGGATATGTTAGTCCTTTAGTTTTCCGTCGCCCCTTCGCTCGGAAAGGAATGTATGGAAAACAATCTTAATTTAGTTGATATTTCCTCGTTCAGCGACTCTGCCGAGATGGCGGGGCGCTTTGTTGATTTGCTTTCAGAGAAACGCTTCTCCGAGGTAAAGGAGCAGGCATTGCGTATTCCCGCACCCGACCTTGCCGCTATTCTCGGTGAGCTGCCCGACGCACGAATGACTGTGGTGTTTCGCCTTCTCCCGAAGGAGCTTGCGGCTGAAGCCTTTGTCGATATGGACTCGGAGCAGCAGTACAGGCTTATCGAATCCTTTTCGGACAGTGAGCTCTCGGAGATACTTGACGAGCTTTATATCGACGACACGGTCGATATTATCGAGGAAATGCCCGCAAACGTTGTAAAACGAATTTTACGCACGGTAGAGGTCGGTGACAGAGCACTGATTAATAGGATTTTAAGATATCCCAAGGACTCTGCCGGTACAGTAATGACTACCGAATACGTCAGGTTCGTTAAGGATATGACGGTTGATATGGCTCTGACGCGCATAAGACGTGTTGCGATAGATAAGGAAACCATCTACACCTGCTACGTAACCGACTCGGACAGGCACCTCATCGGCACGGTGAGTGCAAGAGACCTTTTAATATCCGAGCTTGATACGCCTCTTTCGGATATAATGGAAGAAAACGTCATATACGCATATACCTACGATGACCGTGAGACGGTTGCACGAAGCCTTGATAAATATAGTCTTCTTGCTATTCCTATCGTCGATAAGGAGAGGCGACTTGTGGGTATAGTTACTATCGACGACGCAATCGACGTCATCAAGGAGGAGTCCGAGGAGGACTTCGCAAAAATGGCGGCTATTACCCCCACCGAAACGCCGTATCTTAAAACCTCGGCGTTCTCATTATGGTGGAACCGTATTCCGTGGCTTCTTATACTCATGCTTTCCTCGACGGTATCGAGCACGATTCTGACGGGCTTTGAGGCGGCGCTTCCTGCCGTGCTCGTGCTTTTTGTGCCTATGATAATGGGCACGGGCGGTAACTCGGGCGGTCAGTCATCGGTCACCGTAACGCGAAGCATATCGCTCTCTGAGGTTGATTTTTCTGACCTTCCGCGCGTTTTTTGGAAGGAGCTGCGTGTCGGCGTTATGTGCGGCGTGACACTCGGCGTCGTGACCTTTATTAAGGTTATGCTTGTCGACAAGCTGCTTCTTCAAAACGAGGCAATAACCGTTCAGGTAGCCGTCGCCGTCGCGCTGTCTCTTGCCGTTACTATCATAGTAGCTAAGATTTTCGGCGCAACTCTGCCGATTTTGGCTAAAAAAATAGGGCTTGACCCTGCCGTTATGGCGTCTCCGCTTATAACCACGCTTGTAGACGCGGTATCGCTCTTGCTTTATTTTGTCGTTGCAAGAGCTGTCTTGCCCACTGTATAAAGAAATGCCGTCTTCTTTCGGAAGACGGCATTTCTTTAGTATTCAAGGCGGTACCACCTTTGATTTTTGGGCTCAGGTAGGTACCCGTGTGAAGAATTTTGAAGATAGTTAGCGCTTCGTTTAACACCTTTTCCGAGCGAATTTAAGACCGCCTGAATGCCTGAGGCAATACAGGTTTCGTCCCCGAGTCCCACACGCATAAGCTTTACCTCTGCGCGTATCATTGGTGCTAAGTGTACGGGGTCAAAATAATCGGCTCCCACCTCATATGAGAAAAAGTCAGAGGCAATTTTACCTGTCTTTGCCGCTGCCATATTGCAAAAGCCTGGAATGTTAGCCTCGATTTGCGATACGGAAAATGCGGGAACGAGCCCCGCGAGGCGAGTTGACAGCGCACCGACGCACAGTGCCTGATATCCGCCCATGCTCATGCCGGAAAGTACAAGCTCTCTCGTCCATATCCTATTAAGCTCGGGAATGACAGAGGAGTAAGACGGGTCTGCAAGGAAGCGTATCAGCTGCAGGTCTCTTGCTATTAGGTATGTCATATAGCAGTCCGACGGGTCGCGATAGCCCGAATTTATACCGCCGTTAGACTTGCCGTAATCCTTTAGAACGCCGTTGTTTAGCCGTGAGTAGTAGTCCTCCTCGGGCATGCCCGGCTCGTAGCCGTGATGTGTGCAGTGAACTGATATTTGATTTGCCGAAATAATAGGGGTGGGGGAGTGCGCGTCGTAGGAATCGTAGGTTATTCTGATAGGCAGCGAGTGCGTACTCCTGCCTTTCGGGACGGAAACGTATGCCGTTGTGGGAGCAGGACCGGGGGATTTCAGATAAAGCTCGTAGACGTCGTACTTTTCGAGCGACGTTTCAGAGAGCGTCGGCAAGCCGTTTTCTCTCATTTTTCGAAGATAGGCCGAGTCAACGGTGCGGAGAGAAAAACGGTTTTTTGAAGGAATCTCAAAATCGTAAGCCACGGCACCGGTGTAGCCGTCGGCGTTTTTGTCCGTCGGATCAACGCGCATAAGCCGCGCTATCTCTTTATCCCAAAAGTCATATAGGTCGTACGGAGGTGTTTGTGCAGGGGTTATGTCGTCGGCAGAGAAAAGAAGTCCACCGAAAACCGACTCTGCTGTAGCAATCTCCTTACCTGCACGGTCTAAAGCAAAAACTCGAAAGTTCAGCGAGCCTGCGGTATCTGCCGTTAGATTAATCTCGACTGTCGAGGCTGACTCGACTCTGCCGCGTCCGCTGCTTCCGTCGTCACTTATCCATGAAAAACTCAACACGGGTGCGGCGATGGGACGGTAGTCTTCATAGCTGTAAAGAGTGGCAACCACAGTCACCTCATCGCCGACGAGAAGCTCAACGGGCGATACGGGAGTCCTCTCGCCGTACTCGTCCTTTACAAAGCTTTCGACGGTAAAATAAAGCCCTGCCGCATAGCGCTCGTCATAAAGCTCGCTGAGGCGCTCATGCACGTCGTAGCCACGAGCACGGCTGTACGTATCGAGATAATTTTCGATAAGCTCACGTACGCTTGAGCCCTCGGGGGTAATGACGTCAAGCGCTTCGCGGTAGGCGGTGTCGCGCCGTGCTCTGCACAGTGCGTTGTATATCACGTTAAGCTCGCGGTCCGAGACCTGCGATAGGGGTCTTCCCGCGAGCTTTTTGTAAGCTTTGTATGCGTTACCTGCATCTATCATAAAACCTCCGATGCTGTTAAAGTCAATTGTGTTAAGCCGAATTACTCTGCGTGCATCGCAACAGCCTCAGCGGATTGCTCGGCAGCATCCTCAGTGTCTGTGAGCGTGGGCTTACCGCGATAGGTGCGCTTGTCTGCGAGCTTATACATTCCGAGATTAAACCAGTAAAGCACGGTTGACTGTCCTATCCACGCAAGGAACATATAAGCGGGGCGCCACCATTCGTTGGTTTGCGTAAGCAACGGCATACCGAAGGGATTGTCCATGAACATACAGTTTGTGTCTAAAATCGGATTGATTCCAAGCGACATCACGCAGGCTGCCGTAATAAATATGAAGTAATGCTGCCAATGTGACGCGCGGGGAGTATACTCGCGCTTTATTAAGGTAAGCGTTCCGAGATACATCATAACGCCGTGATAGAGCAGGGCGTGAATTGATGAGGGGTGCCATGCAGGGTAGAGAAGGAGCGAGGTGCTCGGATAAAGCGTGAAAATTATTCCCGCCATTATTCCGCCCATCGTCACAAACGCGTTTCCGAGAGTGGAGAGCGTCGTATTTTTTGACATAGAGAACCAAATGGCAAAAATGAAAAGACCGCAAAAATAAAAAGGAATCCAGGTGTCGTTAGGCTCGCCCTTGTATACCCTGAGGGCAATTTTAACGACCTCGGCAACAGTTACCGATACCGCTATCCAAAATCTCGTTTTGCGGAAGGTCTCATGCCTCATATTTTTGGTAAGACACAGAAGCAGTGCAACTCCTGCAAAGGTGATAAATATGTAAAAGAAATGCCAAGGTGTAAAAAGACCGCCTATCTCCGACGGAAGAAAATAGTCGTAGAAAAACTTTTTTCCTACAGGATTAACTGATTTCAATTTTACTCACCTTCGTTAAAGATAAAAAATGTACGAATGTTATTATATAACACTTTGAGAACTCGGTCAATAGCTTTTCGGCAAAATTAACAAAACCTTCAAATATCCAAAAAATTCCTGTCGACAGTTATTGACAAGCAGCCTAATTTGTGATAAAATTGTTCGCGTAAATCGAAAGGAGAAAAAATATGGATTGGTCACAAACTCTAAACAACCTTGTAAATAGCGTTATAACGTGGGCAACCGACACAGGTGTTAAAATACTTATTGCCCTCGTGTTGCTTTTTATTTCATTCCGTCTCATTACCTCAATTACTCGAAAAATTGAGCGTAAGCTCATCAACGGAAGCAAAAATTTTGACAAAACGCTGACTTCGACGCTTTTTTACGTCTTGAGGATTGCACTCAAGATTGTCGTAGTAATTTGTCTTGTTGGATACGTTGGAATCGACACCAGCGGTCTTACCGCTCTCGTTGCCTCGCTCGGTGTGTGTGCAGGTCTTGCAGTTAACGGAGCTCTTTCGAATCTTGCGGGCGGCGTGCTTATTCTTATAACCCGCCCGTTCCGTATCGACGATTTTATAGAGGCTCAGGGTTATTCGGGTACGGTCGAGGATATTCACATCACGGTAACCCGTCTTCGTACGGGCGACAATAAGGTTGTTTACATACCTAACGGCGCCCTTTCAACCGGTACTATCGTTAATTACTCGGAAAAGAGCACGCGCCGCGTGGATCTCACCTTCTCTATAGGCTACGAGAACGATTACGAGGCTGCCAAGGAGATAATTCTCGGGATTGCCGAAGAGCACGAGCTTATCCTCTCAGACCCCGCTCCCTTTGTCAGAGTTTCGGCTCACGGACAGAGCAGTATCGACCTCGTCGTGCGAGTATGGGTTAACAGTGCCGACTATTGGACTGTAAACTTCGATATGCTCGAAAGAGTAAAGACCGCATTCGACAAGGCGGGAATAGAAATTCCTTACAATCAGCTTGACGTTCACGTAAAGCAGGGTTAATATGTAAAAATGCCGCGGAAGCGGCATTTTTACATATTGTTTATTGACACCCTAAAGGCGCTATGATATAATGTGTTTTGAGCTAATAAGATTTTATTATAGGAGAATAAGTTGATATTCGGAAAACACGTAAACCGCTATTATATAAAGCACCTGCCAATGCTCTTGCTAGGAGTTCTCGCGCTTTTTGCAGTTGATTATTTTCAGCTCAAAATTCCCGAGCTCTATAAGCTCGTTGTAAACGGCGTAACGAGTGGCGGCGTTGATTACGGGGGGAGCTACCGAGTCTTTGACCTCGAGTTCCTTTTGAATGAAATATGCGCTCCGCTTCTTGCCGTGGTGGTGGCTATGGTTGTTGGCAGATTTCTTTGGAGAATCTGCTTTTTCGGCACGGCTATAAGAGTTGAAACCGACCTGAGGAGCAGAATGTTCGACCGTTGCAAGGAGCTCTCGCACCAATATTATCAGGTGAACAAGGTTGGCAATATGATGTCGCTCTTTACGAACGATATCGAGACCGTAAACGAGTGCTTCGGCGACGGTGTGCTAATGCTCTTTGACGCGCTTCTTCTCGGTGTGCTTGCCATAATCAAGATGGCAAATATGGACCCGATTCTCACCCTGCTTTCGCTTATTCCGATGGCACTTTTATTTGTCGTCGGCACTCTTGTCGGCAGATTTATGATGAAAAAGTGGGAGCTTCGCCAGGCGGCGTTCTCCGAGCTTTCGGACTTCTCGCAGGAGAGCTTCTCGGGAATTGCCGTTATAAAGGCATTCGTCAAGGAGCTTCGCGAGCTTTGGGCGTTCCGCAAGCTCAATGAAAGGAACGAAAAGGCAAACGTCGATTTCACCCGTGCCTCAACGCTTCTTCATATTTTGGTAACGCTGTTTGTCGAGTCGGTTATGTGTATTATTCTCGGCTACGGTGGATACCTCGTTTACACGGGCGCGTTCGACGGCGGTGAGCTCGTCGAATTTATCAGCTATTTCACCTCTATCGTTTGGCCTGTAATGGCGGTATCTCAGCTCATTGATTTATCCTCGCGCGGCTCGGCGTCAAAAAAGCGCATATCAGAGCTTCTCGACGCCAAAACAGACGTAAAGGACAGGGAAGACGTAACCGACGTTGATTTTATCAGGGGTGATATTGAGTTCAAAAATCTCACCTTCCGTTATCCCGACGGCGACTACGACGCACTCACCGACGTAAGCTTCAGGATAAACGCGGGAGAGAACGTGGGAATCATAGGAAAAACCGGCTCGGGAAAAACCACCATCGTTGATTTGATTTTGAGGATATATAACGTTCCCGACGGCACGCTCTTTATAGACGGGCGTGACGTTAACACTATTCCGATACGCCGCGTGCGTGAGTTTTCAGCGTACGTTCCGCAGGATAATTTTCTTTTCTCGGATACTATTGAAAGCAACATAGCATTTGCGAGCGACGCTGTCAGCGATGAGTCGGTAAGGCGGGCTGCGGTGTTATCCGACGTGCACGATAACATAGTTGATTTTCAGTATGGCTACAAGACGGTTCTCGGCGAGCGCGGAGTTACCGTGTCGGGCGGTCAGAAGCAGCGTATCTCAATCGCTCGCGCGCTTATGAAGGAGGCGTCGATACTTATTCTCGACGACTCGGTAAGCGCGGTTGACACCGGCACCGAGAGGGTTATAATTGATAACCTGCGCGAAAACAGGCGCGGTAAAACCACCGTTCTCATAGCTCACCGTATATCAACGGTTGAAAAAATGGATAAAATCATCTTCGTTGACGACGGAAAAATAGCGGCGGTGGGCACACATAGCGACCTTGTCGTGAGCTGCTCCCAATACAAGAAAATGGTCGAGCTACAGAAGCTCGAGGAGGAAAGAGGTGATGGCAATGTATGAGTATTTTCCTCTTTTGCTCGTCGGCGCTCTGATAGGCATCTTTTCGGTAATATTTACCGTGGCGTATATCACCATGAAGGATAAGAAAAACGCCATCGGCTTTGACCGCAATATGAAGGACTCGGAAATCTGCAAGCGGCTCTTAGCCTATGCAAAACCTCATACAGGTGGCTTCGTTGCAGTCGGAGTCGTAATGCTTTTTTCAATTGCCTACGATATCATATCTCCTCTCGTAATAGGCGATATTATGCGCCTTTTCGGCGAGGGCTTCGATATGACCGACCTTTATATAAGAGTCGCGCTTTACGCCTCGATACTCGCAGTGTCGCTCGTTTGCACCTACATTCAGGCAATTCTTCTTCAGAAAATAGGTCAGAGGATACTTTCAAAAATCCGCGAGGACGTCTTTACTCATATTGAGGGGCTCTCGCACTCGCAGCTTCACAAAATTCCCGTCGGCAAGCTCGTCACGCGCGTTACCAACGATACCAACGCAATTTCTATGATGTTTACGCACATAATAGTAAACCTCTTCAAAAACTTTTGTATAGTTATCGGCGTTTTCGTGGCTATGCTTTGCCTTAACTATATGCTGACTCTTATGGTGCTGTGCTTCGTTCCGTTCATCGTGCTTTTCACGGTGATATTCAGAAAGTTCTCGCGACGAGCATACCGAAAGGTCAAGGACGGCACTACCGACATAAACACCTTCCTCTCCGAAAACCTCTCGGGTATGAAAATCACCCAGATATTTAACAGAGAAGGGCGAAAGCAGCTCGAGTTCGAGGAGAAAAACAGCGCTCTCTCCACCGCAAAGCGGCGCGAGATATTCGTGTTCAGTATTTTCCGCCCCATAGTGTATATGCTCTATATTTCATCGGTGCTTTGCCTGCTTTATCTCGGCGGCAAGGGCTATATAGACGGCAAGGGCTTCCTTGGGCAAATAATAACCGCGGATATAATAGTTTCCTTTTACATGTATATCTCAAAGTTCTTCAACCCCATACAGAGCCTTGCCGAGCAGTTTAACCGTCTTCAATCGGCGTTTGCCTCGGCAGAGAAGATTTTTACCGTCATGGATATGCAGCCCGAGGTCGTTGATACCGAGGGTGCTAAAGAGCTTGAGTCGGTAGAGGGCGAGATAGAGTTTAAGAACGTGTGGTTTGCCTATGTCGGTGAGGAATGGGTGCTCCGCGACGTTTCCTTCAAGGTAAACGCAAAGGAAACCGTCGCCTTCGTCGGCTCGACAGGCTCGGGTAAAACCACCATTCTCTCTCTGATTTGCAGAAATTACGATATTCAGCGCGGTGAGATTTTGATTGACGGAGTGAATATAAAGAATATAAAAATTTCCTCGCTCCGCCGCCATTTCGGTCAAATGCTTCAGGACGTATTTCTTTTCTCCGGTACAGTGCGCTCGAATATTGTGCTTCGCGACGACAGTAAGACCGACGAGGAAATTATGGAGGCGTGCCGCTACGTGAATGCCGATAGGTTTATAGCAAAGCTTCACGGCGGGCTTGACGAGGAGGTGCGCGAGAGGGGCAATAATTTCTCCGCAGGTCAGCGGCAGCTGCTCTCCTTTGCGCGCACGGTTATCCATAAGCCTTCGGTGATGATACTCGACGAGGCAACGGCTAATATAGACACCGAAACCGAGCTTCTGATTCAGGACTCGCTTCTGCGCATGATGAATATAGGGACTATGCTCATGGTCGCTCACAGGCTCTCAACCATTCAGCACGCCGATAAAATTATAGTTTTATCGCACGGCGAGATTGTCGAGGAGGGCAACCATTTTGAGCTGCTTGAGCGTCGCGGCAGATATTACGACCTTTATATGCTTCAGTATCACAAGGAGCAGATAAAAAATCAGGGAGCGTAAAAATACCCGACTTGGCAATTGTCAAGTCGGGTGTTTTTGTATTCTCTTTACCGACGCAAGATACGCCGTAGGCGTTGTGCCCTCGTATTTTTTGAAAAGCGTCGTGAGATAGTGAACCGAGGAAATATTGAGCCTCTCGGCAATCTCGGTGAGCGTTACCTCACCCTCTGAAAGCTTTTTTTTAGTGTAATCTATGCGCAGGCAGTTGACGTAGTCTATCACCGTTTTTCCGAATACCGCCTTGAAATCCTTTGATAGAGTCGTTTTGTTCGTGTTGAACAAGAAGCAGAGCTCCTCGAGGCTTATCCTCTCCTTGAAGTTTTCGTCAATGTATTTTTGGATTTCTCCTATTTGTGTAAGCACAGCCCCGGATTTGATAGTCGCGTCAGACTCTCTTTTTCCGTCGTCGCTGAGGCGCACTGCCTTGATCAAGAAAATTTGAAGATAATTTTTTATAAGCTGGTCGGCGCCAAAGGCAAATTTCTTGCGCTTCTTCATATCGCGTACGTTCGGGATATCGTAGGGCGGCAGATAAACGCCGCGCGCCTCCTTTATGATTTCGGCGAGCATTTTCTGAAGCTCGTCGGTAAGATAGAGAGGCGCGCTTGCAAGCTCGGATATTTTTGGCGATGTGCATTCAAAGCCTATAATTATAACGTCGGGAGGGGCGTCCTCGCTCGATGTGAGAGAGTGCACCTCGTTCGCACTGTGAATTATCATACAGTGCTCCGAAAGCTCGCCCGTGTAGCGCTCAGAGGTTATGCTTATTTTGCCGCTGTCAACGTAAACCAGCTCACAAAAATCGTGACTGTCGTCTGCTGTATGAAGGCTTGGTGTAAACTGAAAATAGTGGATATTCGCAAGCCTTTGAACGAGCATTTCGCGCTTGAAGTTTTTTAATACGAATTGCATAGCGACCTCTTCCTTGCTAAGTATTTCAAAATAAAAGTTTTTATAATATTGTACCACGAATTTACCATTTTGTAAAGACAAAATGAAATATTTATGTTAGAATATAATTAACCATAAATAAATTTACAAAGGAGATACTGTTATGGGTAGAATTTGCATTCCCGATTGGGAATACCAGGAAAGAATTAAAAAGGCAGCTAAGCTCGTTGCCGCAAGAGGTCTTGACGCAATGCTCGTCGTTTCGACCGAGAGCGACTATGCAAATGCAAGATATTTCTCGGGCTTCTGGCCTCTCTTTGAGCGCGCAGGCGTGCTCATTTCCGCAACAGGTGACGCAGCGCTTCTCGTTGGCCCCGAGTCGCCCGTATTTGCAAAGGACGTCAGCAAGATTGAGAAAATCTTCGTTCTCCGCGAGTTCCGTGAGTCGGCTGACCCCGCATATCCCGAGCTTGTTCCCTCGACCTTCCAGGACGCCTTCAAGGCAATCGGTGTAACCGGCGAGAACATCAAGATCGGTCTTGGTAGCTACGTTGAGTGCACCCTTCCTATCTACGAGGGACTCAAGGACGCATATCCCAAGGCAGAGATCGTTCGCTGCAACGACATCATGGTTGAGCTTCGTCAGATCAAGAGCGAGAACGAGCTTGCTTGTATCCGCGAGGGCTTCCGTATCGTTGAGATTGCAACCGACGAGGTTATCAAGGCTCTTAAGCCCGGCGTAACCGAGCTTCAGATGGTAGGTGTTGCACAGAGAGTTATTTACGAGAACGGCGCAGAGTACGAGGGTCTTCCCATGTACGTATTCAGCGAGTCGAGCACCCGTCACGCAATCTCCCGTTCTACATACAAGCAGATAGGCAAAAATGACATCGTTCAGCTTAACCTGTCCGCAAAGATTGACGGTTACTCTCCCGCTATCGGTCTTCCCGTTTGCATGGGCAAGCTTGAGGGCGAGAGACGCGACATCGTTGAGTTTTGCTTGAAAATGCACGACTGGACCGAGTCTCAGCTCAAGGCAGGTATTCCCGCAAGCCAGGTTCCGAAGCAGTTCCTTCAGATGTTCAAGGACGCAGGCTATGAGAAGAACTACGTTTACGGTCCCTGCCACGGTACCGGTATGATCGAGGTTGAGCCCGCTTGGATGGAGACCTCCTCTAACTACACTCTTCAGGAGAACATGACCTTCCAGATAGACACCTTCATCGCAGGCGACACCTTCGGCTGCCGTTGGGAGAAGGGTATTGCTATCAAGGAGAACGGTTGTGAGAGCTACACCGACTATCTCAAGAAAGGAATCATTGAGCTCGGCTTCAATTGATCTCGGTTTGTTGATTATGAGTATTGTCGGTAAGAAAAATTGGATAATTCCCGACTGTGAGCTTCCGCCCGAGGGCGACGGCGCTATGAAGGGCCACGAGAGTGTCGTTATCGTAAACGACAGCCCCCGTGCTGCGAAAATCAAGGTTACTCTTTTCTTTGAGGACAGAGAAGCCTACGAGGGCATCGAGTGGACGGTTGAGCCGAAGCACGTATTCTGCTTCCGTACGAACCGCCCCGACCATATGTGCGGCTACGTCGTTCCGCTTGAGACACAGTATGCTATGAAGCTTGAAAGCTCCGAGCCTATCGTCGTTCAGTACGGCAGACTTGATAACAGACAGACTAACCTTGCATACTACACCACCATGGCATTCAACTGATAATCGGTGCGATATTTCTTTTTCGAGAGATGTAAAGCACGCACAGGAGAATGATATTCTCCTCGTTACCGTTGGCGGCACGGTTCACGTGCCCGATGGTGCAATCAAGCAATAAAAAATGAGGCTGCCGTGCAACCGCACGGCAGCTTTTCTATATCTCGGATATTAGCTCCTTTGCGGAAAACGCCGAGCGCACGATAACCAATGCGGGAAGGATAAGGAGCAAAATCCTGAGGGCGGCATATTCATATAAGAGTGCCGTCAATACACCAAGCAGTGCCGTGACGGTAAAAATCGCAAGAGCGCGTGCCGTGCTTACTATTTTGCCAAGCCCCGCCTGCCTTAAAAAAAGTATTGTTACCAAGGCAGAGAAAAGGTTTGACAAAAGGAGCGCAAGCCCCGCGCCAAGATAAGTAAGGCGCGGAATAAGGAGAAAGCTGAAAAGAAGATTTGCACCGGCACCCAGAATCGAGGCGGCAGATACACTTCCGCCACGCTCGGCAAAAATAAGACCGACACTTCCAATGCTTGTAATAAAAGATGGAAGGGTAGCGAGAGCAATAGGCAGGGCGGCGGCAATTGCCTCGGCGTATTCTGGCGGCGCAAGAAAGCTTAGCGCCTCGGGCACTATTGCAACGAGGAAAACCGTTGCTGCACCGAGCAGGGTGAAAAGCAGCCCGCCGACCTCTCTTACCGTGTCAATGCGTCCTGCTGCAATTTTGCGCGTTATCCAAGGACCGAGTGCCGCACCGAGCGAGCTCACAACGAAAAGCAGACCTATTCCTATCGAATGGGTAATCGAATATTTTGCAAGAGCGTCGTGCCCGAGCGCCGCGACGAGTATGAGATTTCCTGCTTGCGATGACACAGCGCCCGAAAAAACGCTCGGAAAGAGCGGAGCGCACCGCCTGATAAGATATTTCCAAATATCTCCGTCGTATAGGCGGGAGCTTCTTCTTAATATTTCTTTTACGAGCGGTGTTGCCGCTATCACTGCGGGGATAAGAAGTCCCCAGAGCCTGCATACGAAGCTCTCGCCCGTTCCAAAGAGAAGTATGAGCGAAATAAGCGGTGCCGCAACCGACTCAAACACTCCGACTAGCACGACCGTCATATAGCGGTAGGCGTATCTTTCGCGCATGAGTGCAAGACCTACCGAGGTATCGGCTATGAGCTGAATACAGAGTAAGGCTGTGAGTGCGTACCCGAGCCCCAAAAGGCTGTTAAATACAAATAAAAGTGCGCATATTATGACACAAAAGCTCAGCGAAAAGCCGAGAGCTGCCGACAAAAAAGATTCTTTTTTGTTGGAAAATTTCTGAAATCCCTTATAAATTACTCCCGACGAAAAGCTGGCCGTGCATATAACCGAGAAAAGACCGAGATAGCTCATATAAAGTGAATACGCACCGTATTCCGTCCCGGTAAGCAATCTCGTAAATATGGGGGTAACGAGTACCCCTACCGCCTTTGTTATAACGCTCGTTCCAACGTACCAGAGCGAGGCTCTTGCGGGCAGTCTTATGCTTTTTCCTTTTATTATTCCTTCCATCTGTTAAAAATCCTCTGTTCATGCAACAATACGACGAAAAATGTGGCAATATGCGGGTGTATTATTGGAAAAATGTCCGAAATTTGCAAGAAATCCCAAAAAAACTTGCAAAAGGTATTGATTTTTACGTGTTTTTGTATTATAATAAGGCATATCAATTTTTTATCAGGAGATATTATTATGTTTAAGCTTCAGTATCTTAACGATTTGATGGATACCGTTATCAAGAGAAACCCCGGAGAGTCGGAGTTTCACCAGACGGTAAAGGAGGTGCTTGAGTCTATTGAGCCCGTGCTTGAAAAGAGTCCCGAGTACATCGAGTCCGGCGTTCTTGAGAGAATGGTTGAGCCCGAGAGAATTATCAAGTTCCGTGTTCCGTGGGTCAACGACGAGGGCAAGGTTGTGGTTAACCGCGGCTACCGTATTCAGTTCAACAGCGCGATAGGTCCTTACAAAGGCGGTCTCAGATTCCATCCTACCGTTAATGAGAGTATCATAAAGTTCCTCGGCTTTGAGCAGACCTTCAAGAACTCTCTTACCTCGCTCCCGATGGGCGGCGGCAAGGGCGGCTCCGACTTTGATGCTCAGGGCAAGTCCGACCGCGAGGTTATGGCATTCTGCCAGAGCTTTATGACCGAGCTTTGCAAGTACATAGGGGCTGACACCGACGTGCCCGCAGGCGATATCGGTGTTGGCGCAAGAGAGATAGGCTATCTCTACGGTCAGTATAAGCGTATCCGTAACGAGTTTACGGGCGTGCTTACCGGTAAGGGACTTCCTTACGGCGGCTCGCTTATCCGTCCCGAGGCTACCGGCTACGGTGCGGTTTACTACACCTGCGAGATGTTAAAGCACTTCGGTGACGATATAAAGGGCAAGACCTTTGCTATCTCCGGCTTCGGTAACGTTGCTTGGGGTACTGTCAAGAAGGTAAACGAGCTTGGCGGTAAGGTGGTTACCATCTCCGGTCCCGACGGCTACGTTTACGACCCTGACGGAATCAGCACCGAGGAGAAGGTAAACTATATGCTCGAGATGCGTGCGTCCTGCCGTAACAGGGTAGAGGACTACGCAGACAAGTTCGGCGTTAAGTTCTTCAAGGGCGAGAAGCCCTGGGGCGTTAAGGCAGATATCCTTATGCCCTGCGCGACTCAGAACGAGGTCGGCATGAAGGAAGCTGAGATGATGGTAAAGAACGGCGTCAAGTACTACGTCGAGGTTGCAAACATGCCTACCACCAACGAGGCTGTTGCTTATCTTAAGGAGAACGGCGTTATCGTTGCTCCCTCGAAGGCTGTTAACGCAGGCGGCGTTGCTACCTCTGGCCTTGAGATGTCGCAGAACTCCATGCGCTACTCTTGGTCTGCCGAGGAGGTTGACGAGAAGCTTCATATGATTATGAAGAATATCTTCAATAACTCCGTTGCCGCTGCTAAAAAGTACGGCCTTGGCGACGACCTTGTTGCAGGTGCTAATATTGCAGGCTTCCTCAAGGTTGCCGACGCGATGAAGGCACAGGGCGTGGTTTAAGATTTAATTTCGATATACAAAGCCGAGGGGTCGCCCCTCGGCTTTTTTTCGCGCCTTATTGACTTTTTACCGACGGTATAATATAATTAGAGTAAAAAGAAAGGCGGGCTTATATGGCAAGAGGCACGAATCAGAAGGAAAAGCTTTTTCGAATACTTGAGCTTTTCATTAACGAAACCGACGAACGTCACGGCGTTTCTATGGCAGAAATAGTATCAGCGCTTGAAAAATACGGTATCAGTGCTGAAAGAAAGAGCATTTACGATGATATGGCAGTTCTCTCGTCGCTTGGCTTCGACATAGTTACCTTGCCCACAAAGCCGCCGAAATATACCTTATCCGAGCGTCCGTTTGAGCTTGCGGAGCTAAAAATGCTCGTTGACGCAGTTGAGTCGTCAAAATTTATAACCGCGGACAAAAGCCGTGATATAATCGCAAAGCTGCGCCGATTTGCCGGTAAATACCACTCGGGCGAGCTTTCGCGCTCGGTTTACGTCGAGGACAGAATAAAGACGGCAAACGACCTGTCGGTTGAGAATATCGACGCGATACACAAGGCAATAAACGGGAACGAAAAAATATCATTTAAGTATTTTGATTACACGTGGGACAAGCGTCGCGTTTTCCGCCACGGTGGTAAGAGATATCTCGTAAGCCCTATCGCGCTCGTATGGAGCGACGAGAATTATTATCTCGTTGCCTACGATGAGGCAGCTATGGCGAACAAGAACTTCAGAGTCGACAAAATGGCAGAAATTCTTGACACGGGTGAGCCGAGAAGCAGAAAAATCAGCGAATCACGCTTCAATCCCGCCGAGTATTCAAACAAGATTTTCGGTATGTACGGCGGCAGAGAGGAGCTTATTACCCTCGAGTGCCGTGAGCACCTTGCGGGCGTTGTTATTGACAGATTCGGCAAGGATTATACCTTCTTCAAAACGCCCTTTGGCTTCCGCACCTCTGTGAGAGCGATGGTCAGCCCTAATTTTCTTTCGTGGGTTATGAGCTTCGGCGCCGATATGAAAATACTCTCGCCCGAGAGCGTTCGGGGAGAGCTTCTTGATTTGATTTCAAAAATACGAGAGTGCTACGATGAAGAAGTATAAGGTGATTGCATTTGACCTTGACGGAACGCTGACAAATCCGGAGCGCGGTCTTATCCAAGGCTTCGTTTACGCGTTCAAAAGGCTCGGCATTGAATACGGTGAGCCGTCCTCACTTCGCCGTTTTATAGGTCCGCCGCTTTACGAGGAGTGGCAAAGAGAATTTGGCTTTAGCTTTGAGGAGGCGTCGCACGCGATTGAGGTGTTTAGGGAATACTATAACGTTTACGGCTGGCGCGAAAACGAGGTCTATCCCGGGATAGAGGAGCTGCTCGGGGCGCTGTCGGCGGCGGGCAAGACGCTTATCGTTGCTACCTCAAAGCCCGAGGTTACGGCAAAAAAGGTGCTTCGCCTTTTCGGACTCGATAAATATTTTTCCACAATCGCAGGCGCTTCAAGCGACGGCTCGAGCGATTCTAAGTCAATTATTCTCAAAAGAGCAATAGAGAATACGGGTTACGCCGCCTCGGCGTGTATCCTCGTCGGCGACAGAAAATACGACGCCGAGGGCGCACGCACGGTAGGCGCCGATTCGCTCGGCGTTCTCTGGGGTCACGGCTCGGAGGAGGAGCTTAACTCGGCACCCTTTACCGCCATCGCGAAAACACCGGAAGAGGTTAAAAAAATGCTATCCGCAGAATATGCGTGATGTCCTTAACGGACAATCACGCGTCGAGATAAATCCCTTGCTGGCAAGTGGAGTTATACTGCCGATGGTGAATTTTTGACTGCGGTAAGGCGGGCAAACTTAACTTTACTTAGTGCATAAAAGTTGCACTGCAGCTTTGCACGAACCTCACTGCGAAGCAACTTCTCCTTTGCAACAGCAAAAGCTTCACCGTAACTATCGTGAAAATTGGACAAAAATAACGCAATGGCACTTATGGCAAGCGATTTCCATAAGTGCTTTTTGCTTCTCGCTGCGTCTCGGTCACTCTCGGGTTCCGACAGTCCGTCGGACTGTCGTTCACTACCATCGCACCGCTTCGCAGCTCGACTTCGCTTACGCTACGCTCGGGATGACACGGGCGGGATTTAGCTTTACAAGAAAATATGTCTTTAATCAAGTCAGTAATTGTCAAGAAAAATTATGGAATAAAGTTTGTTTTTACGGAAGGTTTGTTTTTATGTTTAACTTTTTTCCAAAGCGCTTGATATTTTATGGATTATATGGTATAATAACATCGTCACACAGTTAAATAATAAAGCCATAGGTATTTTTTTTATAGGGATAATTATACCGTTTTTTTGTCATAATCATTTTTGAATTTGGCAAAAACGCAGATTCCAACAAATGATTATGGCTAATACCATGGTTTGTTTAATTGTGTGACGACAATCGGAGTTTGCGTTTTTCGGTGCGCCGGCTTTGGTTGGCGCACCTTTTTTGAATTTTGAAGTAATTCACCG
>JAZOSP010000119.1:0-2279 GCA_045657165.1 Eubacteriales bacterium | reverse complement strand
TCATTGTTGTATAATTACCTCGCTTTCTTGTTAGTTGTTTGTGGTAATTCAATTATACAACAAAGCAAGCGGATGCTCAATACCTTTTGGGTAAAGAACATCCGCTTTTTCTTTCTTAGGCTATCTTAATGAGACAGCCCCTTTGTTTTTGGCGCAGAGGGAGGGAGTATAAATCTCACTATATATAGGTGCGCAAGCCATCGGCGTCATACTATATATAGTGGCTTTTTGTAATGTAGGTACAAATTAGGTACACGGGTGCTTTTTTCGCTCTAAATGCGTTCCTTTTCCCGCATGGCAAGAATAGTCTTCAGTATCTCCGTTTTCCTCTGCATTTGCGGTATGAGGGTGTAGAGAACGTTTTTTATACCCGCAGCGGTCGAGGTGAGTGCCGACCAGAGCACGGGGAGCATACGTACCCCCCACATGGCGAGTGTCTCCCAGCTAAAGTCAAATGCGATTGTCACCGCCACGACGCCCGAAAGCATGGTTATCAGCGCTCTTGTCGCAGCGTTGAAGCCGAAATCGAAATTCTCTCGGACTTTCGAGGATACACCGACCAGTCGCCTCTTGAATATCAGACCCGCGCCGTCCTCGGACAAAAGCGCGTTAGGGTCAAGGTGCTTCGCCTTCGCTTTTCCTGCGCGCATAACAACCTTGATACTCGATTCTGTCAGACCGAGCTCCTTAAGCTCGGTCTCATTTTTGTTTATATACTCTTTAGCATAATCGTCGTACGTAATACAGGCGGTGCTCAAGATAGTTGCGCGATATTGTTTCAGCTCCTCCTGGCAGTATCTCACACACAGCGCAGGCAGGTGCGGCAGAACGTCGTGACTCATAACCTCAGCCTTCACTTCGTCGTAGGCTGCCCTCGCCTCGGTGTATTCGGGAAGTGTCTTGCCCTTGTTCATACCGCCTGTATAGTTGTTCCTATATACCAGCGTGGAAATAACGTATATCACGACAGCAAGCAGCGAGAGGTCCCTGACGTCGCCCGCGCTGAAGCTTATCTCTCCGAAAGAGACCAAAGCGGCAATAATTATGAGCAGTATCAAACCGATATTAAATAACTTCGGTATTTTTGCGGTATCGAGCGTAAACAGCGAATCGCTGTCAAATTCCTTATCCCCCATCTCTTATTCCCTCTTATACTTTTTCGCTATCTTGAAAATCACGGCGCCGACCGTGTTGGATATGGCGCCAACGAAGGATATGGCGGTCATCTCGTCAACTATCGAGCCAAAAAGGAAGCAGAACAAGAAAAGCAAAAGCCACATAACAGGCGAGGACGCGCTTCTCACGTATGCTAAAATCGCCTTGTAGAAAGGTATGCAGCACAGCACGAGCAGCACGAGAGATATACCGGAGAGCGTCGCCGCCGAGGACTTATGTATCCATACGGGAAAATTCATCAGAACAGCGACCACAGGCGGCACAATACACACGATAAGCCCCACGGCGTAAAGTATGAAATATTTCGTGCGCTCCGTCATCACGGCTCCTCCATATGTACGTCGGTGCTATAAACCTTCATAGCTGAATTGTAATCCTGTGCGAGCTGCTCCTTCGTGGTCGCGGCGATAGTCTTGGAGTGCTGGTAGACGTTGTCAAACATTTTGATGAGCGTGACGAGCAGCACTTCAATCTGCTGTATCTGCGCCTCCTTGACGGTGCTCTCCTTGAGCCTCTCACCGAGCTCGCCGAGCTTCGTCTCGAGAGCCTTGTCAACGGAATCGAGGCTCGCCTCTATCTTCTCGCCGTATTCCGAGAGCTTCGCCTCGGCTTTCTCCGACGCCTCCTCCAAGCTCCTCATGCCGGTGTCAACCGTGGCGCTGCTCTTATTTGCAACTCCGACGATGGCAGTGCCGAGAGCTTTAATCCCCTTCTTGAGTAAATAAACGAACAAAAGCATAAGACCCGTAACGGCAAGTGAAGCCACCTGAATTATATCGCCACTTTCCCAAGCCTCGACAATCCGAGCCCAAAAATCAACGTTTCCTTCCCCCTCAGAGGGCAGAATTTCCTCCGTGACGGTCTCACCGTCCGTTACCCCATCGTCTGCCTCCTCTGCAAAGACGGTCACACTGCCGAGCGTCAAAACGAGCGCCAGCACCATAAGTATAGCAATTATTCTTTTCATTTCCTTTTTCCTTTCTCTTTTATTCAGACACAAAGCCGTCAACCACGCTATCAAGCTTTTCCTCGTCGGCGCGGATTTCATCAACCAATGTGAGAAGCGCCTCCCACATATCCGAGAGCTCGGCGTCAAGCGGGCC
>JAZOSP010000118.1:0-1538 GCA_045657165.1 Eubacteriales bacterium | reverse complement strand
GACAACGGAAATATTCTTTGACGAGGGTAGCGATATCCTCGTCATCAACACCTATAACACCAGCCTCAAGAACAGGCTCACGGCATATGCGAGGGTTTATCCCGACCTTTGCCGTCAGACCGATGACAACGAAACGGGCGGCCTATCCTTTGAAATACAGAAGGACAGATTCTCCTTCCGCCTTCTTCCGCCATGCTCGGACGAGCGTAAAGAAAAGGCACGAGCCTGCGCCGAGGCACTTAACCAATCCCGAAAGGAGCTTTGATAACAATTTGATAACTATTCAAAAAAACGCTGGATATTATCTCGAACCTGTGGTATGGTTGTGCTACACAAAAAAATCAATACGAAAGGAAAAATTATCTATGGCAAATAAACGCCGACCGCAAGGTGACGGCACGATACGAAAGCGTAATGACGGCAGATGGGAAGCCCGTATCATTATCGGACACAAGAATGACGGCTCGCCCATGTATAAGTCGGCATTCGCAAAAACGCAAAAGAGCGCACTGAAGCAACTCCATCAGCTTCTCGACCTTTACCGTGACGTTGACCTTACCGAAGAATGTCGAATGACACTCGGCGAGTGGCTGGACAAGTGGCTGGACGAGTATATGATATTCACCGTCAGAGAAAGCACGCTTGACAGTTACCGATGCCTTACCGAGAACCAAGTGAAGCGGTTTATAGGAGAGAAACAACTGTCATCTCTCACTACCGCCGAGCTTCAGAAATTTTATATTAAAATCAAAAATGAAGGCAGGGTGAAGCCTACGAGAGAAGGCTCCTACGAGCTTGCCAACAGTATGGTGCGGAAGATCCACATGATGCTTCACGAAGCCTTGGATACCGCCGTCATCGAACGACTGATAGCGAAAAATCCCACCAACGGTACAACGATACCGAAAAACAACTATCCCGAAAAGCAGGTACTCGGTGACGAACAGCTCGAAACCTTCCTTGAAGCCATCAAGCACGAGGAATACTGGTGTGACTTCTTCTATGTGGAGGTTATGACAGGACTGCGTCGTGGCGAGATATGCGGGCTCAAATGGAGCGATATCGACTTCGAGGGTAAAAAGCTCCGCATAGAGCGTTCGGTCGCGGTCAAAAAGGGCGGTGGCGTGAGCATCGGTGAAACCAAAACCCAAACAGGTACTCGCAATATCTTCATGCCGCCGAGTGTTGCAGATGTATTGCGGAAGCGAAAGCAAACGGCAATCACCGAGTGGGTGTTCCCGGCATTCTTAAATCCCGAACAACCGATACACCCTGCAGCGGCCTACCGAAAGCTGAAGATGATACTGAAGCATGCGGAGCTCCCGATGTTACGCTTCCACGACCTGCGCCACACCTTCGCAACCCATGCGATGAAGGGCGGTGTGGATGCCAAAACGCTATCTGGCATTCTCGGACACACTAACGCCAGCTTCACGCTTGACACCTACACCCACGTAACGAGCGATATGCAGAAAAGCGCATCCGCCGTAGTGAGTAATATGTTAAAAAATATTATGATAAAGGAGTAAACGATGGCA
>JAZOSP010000117.1:0-12796 GCA_045657165.1 Eubacteriales bacterium | reverse complement strand
TGTCAAGTAGTGCAATTTATCCGGCCGTGCGTAAACAAGATAAAAAGCCACGGAAATAAGCCATCGTGCAGAACTCGCGGTTAGCCTCCGATATACCGTTATCTATTTCAGAAGCCTACCCACGCGGTTCATCATTTCGGTTTTGTGCTCTAACATTGAATGAGCATAACGCCTCAACGTTACAGTCGGGTCGGAATGGCCGAGAAGCTCCGAGAGTGTCCTTACGTCCATTCCGCACTCAAGCGCCCTCGTTGCAAAGGTGTGCCGTAGAGAGTGGAAGCTCTTATGCGCTATACCAAGCCTCTTAAGAAGCAGCTCAAAGCTTCTTTGATACGACCTGATTTGTGCACCGTGCTCCGTCCTTGCTGAAATTACGAAGCGGCTATCTGATTTTCTCTGCATTTCATAAAAAATCGGCTGCAAGTCCTTAGGTATGGGAATAGTGCGTAAGCCGCTCGCCGTTTTTGGAGTATCGAGCAGCTTCACGTAATGACCTCCTACCCAGCTGTCAGTGCAGGTTTTTAGCACTGACAGCGTGCCCTTATGCAAGTCTATATCGACCCATTCCAAGGCTAATAGCTCTCCTATTCGCAGCCCTGTATAAAGACACACGATAATTCCAAAGAGCCGAGTATCCCCTTTTTCAAGAATATACCTCTCTATCATTCTCTGCTCTTCCTTTGAAAACGATTCTACCCTCTTCTCCCGCAGTCGCGGTCTTACAATAACGGTGCTGTAATCCTTATCAGCTACGCCGCTAAGGCTCGCTCGTCTTAACGAAGCCTTCACTATTGAAAGATAAAGATTGACCGTTCCGGACGACAACCCCTTTTCAGACAGTCCTACCGCGAATCTCTGTAAGAGAACCGGTGTAAGCTCATTTATCTCATAATCGCCAAGCTCCGGTACTAAATATCCTTTCACAAAGCGCTCGTATTTTTTAATTGTCGATATTTTAGCTGTTGGCTTAACGTAAAAATCAAGCCACTCCCTGAGCCACTGATTGTATTTCATGTACTCACTCCTTTTAATATAATTCATCCGAATAAATTATACTATCTGGGCGCGTAATTTTTATTAATTCTGCGTCGCTTACAAATCCGTTAAAACAGAAAGGTCAGGAGTCGTATGACCCCCGACCTTATTTTGTACATACTATAAGTTATTATACGTATTAAAAATCATTTTTTCAATGTAAATATACCGTGCAAGGTGAGGATGTGGCTTGGAGGATGAATGTAAATTCCATATTTTCTTTATATCTATTGAAAAAATTGAGAGCTTCTGCTATAATATATACAGGTAATAACTTATAACACGCAAGGAGAGGACAGTGGAAGTCATAAGCGCAAAGGAAAAGTACGTAACCGCAAAAATAGAAATACTACCTATAGAGGAAGAAAACACAAAAGCAAAGGAAAACCCTCGCGAAAGGCTTGCTTACGTGCCACCGAAAATAGAGATACTCGATTTGGATACCGAGGATATTGTATCCTGCAAGTGAAAGCCGCATATCAAATGCCACAGCGCCCACACTTACATTGCTTTGTAATACGTCCATAAATGAAAAACAATCACTAAACCGCTTAAAATTCTTAATAAGTATGCAGAAAAACTTGACAATATACCCTTTTATATTGTATAATAACTCTATTAGATAATTACGAGCGGAAGGACACATTAACATGGGAACAGCAGAACGTATACCTGAAATATTTGCCTCGCAGGTTTTCAGCGAGGACGTAATGAGGGAAAGACTTCCTTCCGACGTATATAACTCGCTGCAAAAGACCATAGAAACCGGCAAGGAAATCGACGCCGGGATCGCCGATACCGTAGCAGGTGCTATGAAGGACTGGGCTATTGGGCACGGTGCTACGCATTTCACGCACTGGTTCCAGCCCCTGACGGGCGTAACTGCCGAAAAGCACGACGCCTTCCTTACTCCTGTCGGTCACGGCAAGGCTATTATGGAATTTTCGGGCAAGGAGCTTATAAAGGGTGAGCCCGACGCGTCATCCTTCCCCTCGGGCGGCCTGCGCGCAACCTTTGAGGCGCGCGGCTACACCGCTTGGGACCCTGCCTCTTACGCATTTATAAAGGACGGCTCGCTTTACATACCTACCGCCTTCTGCTCCTACGGCGGCGAAGCTCTTGACACCAAGACCCCTCTTCTTCGCTCTATGGACGCGGTAAGCGCGGCGGGGCTACGGATAGTTAGGCTCTTTGGCGACACCGAGTGCGAAAGAGTAGTCAGCACGGTTGGTGCTGAGCAGGAGTATTTCCTCATAGAGGAGTCCGACTTCAAGGCAAGGCGCGACCTTTTCTACTGCGGCAGAACGCTCTTTGGCGCGCCCGCAATCAAGGGGCAGGAGCTTGACGACCACTATTTCGGAGTTTTGCCGCCGAAGGTCAGCGCCTTTATGAAGGAGCTCGACACCGAGCTTTGGAAGCTTGGAATATCATCAAAAACGAAGCACAACGAGGCAGCTCCCGCGCAGCACGAGCTTGCTCCCATTTTCTCAACGACAAACATAGCGGTTGACCATAACCTTCTGACTATGGAATATATGAAGAAGCTCGCGCCCAAGTACGGTATGGTGTGCCTTCTTGCGGAAAAGCCCTTTGAGGGCATTAACGGCTCGGGCAAGCACAACAACTGGTCGCTTAGCACAAGCTCTGGCAAAAATCTACTGAAGCCCGGCAAAAATCCCGGTGAGAACAAGCAATTCTTACTCTTCCTTGCTGCCGTTGTACGCGCCGTTGACGAGTATCAAGACCTGCTCCGTATTTCCGCTGCTACTGCGGGAAACGACTGCCGTCTTGGAGGCAACGAGGCACCCCCTGCAATTATTTCGATATTCCTTGGCGAGGAGCTTGACAGAATAGTTGAGTCTATCGCCCACGGCTCGCACTATGCGAAAAAGGACACGAAATATATGTCACTCGGTGTTCCCTCGGTTCCCACAATCAGACTCGACAACACCGACAGAAATCGCACCTCGCCCTTCGCATTTACCGGTAACAAGTTCGAATTTAGAATGGTTGGCTCGTCGCAGAACATCGCCCTTGCCAACATAGTTATAAATACGGCGGTCGCCGACTCGCTCACTATCTTTGCCGACGAGCTTGAGGCAGCATCCGACTTTGACGCGGCACTCGACGCCCTTATCGCAGAAACCTTCCGAGAGCACAGCCGTATTCTCTTCTCGGGTAACTCCTACTCTCCCGAATGGGAGCGCGAGGCTAAGGCTCGCGGGCTTTCGAACTTCAAGACCTCGCCCGAGGCGTACGCGCACTTTACCGACGAAAAGAACGTCAGCCTCTTCAGTCGCTTCGGCGTTATGAGCGAGACCGAAATGCGCTCGCGCCGCGAAATATTCTTTGAGAGCTACCGCAAAATCAAGAATATCGAGGCGCGCACCATGCTTGAGATGGCCGTGAGGGACATAATCCCCGCGGTATCGAAATATATCGGCGAGCTGTCCTCTGCGGTAAACGCCAAGCGCGCCGCAGTCAAGAACGTATCTGTAGCCTCAGAGAGCGATATTATTGACAAGCTCTCCTCACTCCTCGACCGCACCTACGAGGCGTACGCAGCTCTCGACCGTGTAGAGAAAATTGCCGTAACAAAAACCGAGGAGGAGGACGCCGCCTTCTATTACAAGGACAGCGTAATTCCCAAGATGGAAGCGCTTCGTCGCGTGGTTGACGAGATGGAAATTCTCACCTCGCGCGACGCATGGCCCATGCCCACCTACGGTGATATAACCTTCAGAATCTAAGTAAAAAACGCGCGGGTCTGCCGCATAAGAGCGACCCGTGCGTTTTATTTTTAAGGAGACACTATGTCTATACCAATTTCTGCTGCCGAGTTTTCCGAATATCTTTACTCGGTTTTCGAAAAAAATCAGCTCTCGCACCTGCTCACGGGGGAGAAGGCTGATAAGTTTCTCGCACTCACTGAAAGACTGCTTTCGGAAAACGAAAAATACAATCTAACAGCGATAACCGAGCCGAAGAAAATAATTCTTAATCACTATGCCGACTGCGCGGCACTCGCACTATATCTGCCAGAGGGCGCTACTGTCGCAGATATTGGCTGCGGCGCCGGCTTCCCAACACTTCCCCTTGCTATTGTCAGGGATGACCTCAGAATACTCGCCGTTGACTCCACAGCGAAGCGTATTGCATACGTCAATGAATCGGCAAGGCTGCTCGGGCTTTCGGGCGTCACAGCGGTAGCTATGCGTGCCGAGGACGGCGCAAAGTCGCCTGAGCACCGCGAGAAATTTGATTTTGTTACAGCGCGTGCTGTTGCCGAGCTTCGCACACTATGCGAGCTTTGTCTTCCCTACGTTAAGGTTGGCGGCAAAATGCTCGCTATGAAGGGCAAAAACGCCGAGGCGGAGCTTTCGGTGGCAGGCGAAGCCATAAGGGCGCTCGGGGGCTCGCACGGTGTTTGCGAAGAGATTAATCTTCTCGGCGACGAGGACAGCTTCACTCACCCTATCGTAATTATCGACAAGGTTAAGAAAACGCCACCTCAATACCCCCGCCCATACTCACAGATTTCAAAGAAGCCCCTTTAATAAGAAAAAACCTGCTCATGCAGGTTTTTTCTTATTAATCCTCATCCTTCTTCTTAGATTTTCGCGAAAATTTCTCAAAGAAGGCTTTGAGGCGCGTTCTTACGTTTTCTTTTTTTATAGCATTATTGATTTTTTTATTAAGCAAGGTTACACTGACGTCCTCGTGCTTGGTGCGTCTGCCCTTATCGACGCGCTTTGTGTACTGCTCGTACGTGTAAAGGCCTATGCTAACGACGAACTCGTGCACGTCACTGTTTTCAAAATCGCTTGCCTCGTGCTTATACCAGCCAAGGCTGTCGGCATAGCCGCGGTGGAGCATATTCCAGAAATCAGCCTTGGCGTCATGCCAAAGGAGATTGTAAATCTTGTAGCAACGGCTTGCCGAGAAATTAAGGAAGGAGCGCATAAGCGGCACGTACATACCGTGCTGCATAAGAAAATCCTTGACCCTAAGGTAGACGGCGGGAACCTGATTATAATACTTACGGAAGAGCTTAGATCTCGACTGGTCGGAGTAAACTCTGTGGTGTATAAGAGTTTCGTATATTCTTGCAACGCGCTCGGCAAGTGAGAGTGCGATACAGACAAAATACACGTCCTCAAACACGTAAATCTCTGGAGCGAAGGTAAGCTCCTTTTCTCTTATAAACGACGTACGGAAGAGCTTGTTCCAAACGTAGCCCGTCGTGCTTTGAAGAATATTATCGGGAAACTCATTTTTTGAAACAACAGCGCCCCCGGAGTAGATATTGCCGTGCTCCTCGTCAGCACTCGGCTCAAATCTCGCGTGGCGGTTGTTGTAAAGGTCAAAGCCTACGACGGCTATGTCGAGATTGTCACGCTTTGCACTCTCATAAAGGCGCTCGAGCAGCACTGGCTCATAGAAATCGTCGGCGTCAAGGAAGATTATGTACTCACCTCTTGCGCGCATAATTCCCTTGTTGCGTGCAGCACCGGGGCCCGCGTTGTTTTCTGTGACTATCCTGATACGCTCGTCGAGCTTCTGATATTCTTTAATTATGTCAAGCGAATGGTCAGTCGAGCCGTCGTCTATACAAATTATCTCAATCTCGCGCAGCGTCTGGTCAATCACGCTGTCCATAGCGGGACGAAGATAATCGTAAGCGTTATATATGGGCATTATGACCGTAACCTTGATATCGTTACTATTCATAGAAGCCAACCCTTTTGAAATTGGTTTTGATATTACACACCTTATTTTACCACTAAATTTACAGATTGTCAATATCCTTTGCCGAATAAAGCCGTTTTTCGTAACACGGGTAGAGGGATTTGTGCATTTTGCTACTATAAATATATAAAACGGCTGCCGTACGTATGCGCGGCAGCCGTAAGTGTTTATTAAACAGTTGCTTCAAGTGAGGGAGCATCGGCGCTCTCGTCGGAAATAAGCATTGTCTCTGAGTCATCTGTGTCGACAGTAAAGCCTTCAGGATCGAGTGTTTCATCGGGCGTATCGGCAGGAGCACCGAAATCCTGAATCTCAACCGAGCGATACTTACCAAGTCCCGTACCGGCAGGGATTAGCTTACCGATAATGACGTTCTCCTTAAGTCCGAGAAGCCTGTCGCGCTTGCCGCCGATAGCTGCCTCGGTAAGAACTCTCGTAGTTTCCTGGAAGGAAGCCGCGGAAAGGAAGGACTCGGTCATAAGAGCTGCCTTGGTGATACCGAGAAGCAAAGGTGCACCCTCTGCCTTGCGAAGACCTATCTCGCCTGCAAGGATTCTTGCCTCAATCTGCTCGTTAGCCTCGCGGAACTCAAGTATATCAACCTTCGTGCCTACGAGAAGGTCGGTATCGCCTGCGTCCTCAATTTCAACCTTGCGGGTCATCTGACGAGTAATACACTCGACGTGCTTGTCGTTGATTTCAACGTCCTCACCGCGATAAACCTTCTGAACCTCGCGGATGATATAGTCGTAAACCGCGTCTATACCGCTCATATGAAGAACGTCTGCGGGGTTGAGGAAGCCCTCCGTAAGCTGCTGACCGCGCTTAACCTCTTCGCCATCCTCAATGCAAAGACGCATACCGAATGGAATCTCGTAAACAACCTCGTCTGCGGTGGGCTCAACAGGGTTCTGAATAACTACCTTTGAAAGCTTCTTATCCGAGATAATGCGGGCAGTACCCGTGAACTCGGTAACTATTGCAGTCTTCTTAGGTCTGCGAGCCTCAAAGAGCTCCTCAACTCTCGGAAGACCCTGAGTGATATCCGAGCCTGCGACACCACCGGTGTGGAAGGTTCTCATCGTAAGCTGAGTACCCGGCTCACCGATAGACTGTGCAGCTATAACGCCCACAGCCTCGCCTATTGCAACGGGAGTGCCGTGCGCAAGGTCTGCACCGTAGCAGTGTACGCAAACGCCGCGCTTAGCAAGACAGCGAAGAATGGTACGAACCTCAACCTGCGTGATACCTGCCGCGATGATGTCGTTTGCCATATTCTCGTCAATCATAGTGTTGGCGGGGACTATAAGCTCACCGGTTTCCTCGTTTACGACGTCACCGACAGTATATCTGCCGACAAGACGGTCGAAGAATTTCTCAACGACGGTCTGACCCGACACGATATCGGATACTATGATACCCGACTTTGCACCGCAGTCCTCCTCACGAACGATAACGTCCTGCGATACGTCAACAAGACGGCGGGTAAGGTAACCCGAGTCTGCGGTACGGAGAGCGGTATCCGAGAGCGACTTACGCGAGCCCTTTGCACCCATAAAGTACTCGAGCATTGTAAGACCCTCACGGAAGTTAGACTTAATGGGAATCTCGATAGTCTTACCGTTTGTCGCAAACATAAGTCCGCGCATGCCGGCAAGCTGTCTCATCTGCTTCATAGAGCCACGGGCTCCCGACGTACAAATCATATTAAGCGAGTTGTACTTATCAAGGTTTGCAATAAGCGCGTCGGTTACGGCGTTGGTGGTCTTATCCCACACGTCGATAACCTGCTTATAGCGCTCGTCGTCGGAAAGCTCACCCCAATTGTAAAGCTCGGTGATTTCGTCCACCTGCTTTGCTGCATTCTCAAGCAGCTCCTTCTTTTTCGGAGGTATGGTCATATCGTACACGGCGATGGAAAGCGAGGACTTGGTCGAGTACTTGTATCCCATTGCCTTGATGTTATCAAGAACCGCTGCTGCCTCTGCAAAGCCGTGGTACTTGATGGTAAGGTCAACTATTTCCTTAAGCTTTTTCGAGGTGGTTGCAAAGTTAATCTCAAGACCGAACGGGTCAACGCTTCTGTCAACGTAGCCGAGGTCCTGCGGAATACGCTGGTTGAATATAAGGCGTCCGTAGGTAGCGTCAATAATGGCGCTCTTCTCCTCTCCGTCGATAACCTTGGTAACTCTTACCTTGATTGCCGCGTGCATACCGAGCTGCTTATTCTCGTACGCCATCTCAACCTCGTTGAAATCGCGGAATACCTTGCCCTCGCCAAGCTCTCCCGGGTGGTCGATGGTGAGGTAATATGAGCCAAGCACCATGTCCTGCGAGGGAACGGTAACAGCCTTACCGGAAACCGGCTTCAAAAGGTTGTTAGCCGAGAGCATAAGGAATCTCGACTCTGCCTGTGCCTCGCTCGAAAGCGGAACGTGAACGGGCATCTGGTCGCCGTCGAAGTCGGCGTTGAATGCAGGACATACGAGTGGGTGGAGCTTGATAGCTCTGCCCTCTACGAGCACGGGCTCGAATGCCTGAATGGAAAGACGGTGAAGCGTGGGAGCACGGTTAAGAAGCACGGGGTGCTCCTTGATAACGTACTCGAGTGCGTCCCAAACCTCGGGAGCAACCTTATCTGCCTTCTTCTTTGCGTCTCTTATAGAGTTTGCCTTCTGGGTCTCTATGAGTCTCTTCATAACGAAGGGCTTGAAGAGCTCAAGTGCCATTTCCTTCGGGAGACCGCACTGATAAATCTTGAGGTCGGGACCTACGACGATAACCGAACGTCCCGAGTAGTCAACACGTTTACCGAGAAGGTTCTGACGGAAGCGTCCCTGCTTACCTCTGAGAATCTCGGAGAGCGACTTTAAGGGGCGGTTCGAAGCGCCGGTAACAGCCTTGCCCTTCTTACCGTTATCAATAAGTGCGTCAACGAACTCCTGGAGCATGCGCTTCTCATTTCTGATGATGATTTCGGGCGCCTGCATTTCGAGGAAGTGCTTAAGACGGTTGTTTCTGTTAATAACTCTGCGATAAAGCTCGTTGATATCCGAGGCAGCGAATCTGCCGCCATCGAGCTGAACCATAGGACGTATATCCGCGGGCAAAACGGGAATAGTATCGAGTATCATCCACTCTGGGCGGTTGCCCGACTTCCTGAACGCCTCGACTATCTCAAGCCTCTTGATAATTTTGATTTTCTTGGGTCCCGAGGACTCTGCGAGCTTCTCGCGAAGCTCCTTTGAGAGTGCGTCAAGGTCTATCTCGGCAAGAAGCTCCTTGATAGCCTCGGCACCCATGCCCGCCTTGAAATCGTCCTCATACTTCTCTCTTGCGCTCTTATATTCGGCGTCTGTGAGAAGCTGCTTCTTTTCAAGCGGAGTGTTACCCGGATCGATAACTATATATCTTGAGAAATAAAGTACTCTGTCAAGGAGTCTTGTGGACATATCAAGGATAGCGCCCATTCTTGAGGGAAGAGCCTTGAAGTACCAAATATGCGACACGGGTGCGGCGAGCTCAATATTACCCATACGCTCGCGACGAACCTTTTTGGTGGTTACCTCAACGCCGCATTTTTCGCACACCTTGCCCTTGAAGCGAACTCTTTTATACTTACCGCAAAGGCACTCCCAGTCCTTGGTTGGACCAAAAATGCGCTCGCAGAATAAGCCGTCGCGCTCCGCCTTAAGAGTACGGTAATTGATAGTTTCCGCCTTCGTGACCTCTCCGTGTGACCAGGAGCGAATCATTTCGGGTGAGGCGAGACCTATCCTAATCGAATCGAATGTATTCTTTTCCATAAAATTCTACCCTTCTCTTAAAATTAATCCTCGTTGCCCTCGTAGTCGCCCTCATCGTCGAAAGCAAACTCTTCATCGTCTGACTCGTCCTCAATTTCCTCGGTGAAGAAATCTGAAATGCCGTCGTCTGACTCGTCGGAGTCCTCCTCTGACTTGGTGCACTCCTCGTCAACTGCGCGCTCAACCTCCTCAATGTTGGCGAACGCGGGGGTATCATCCTCGCAAAGACCGGATATATCTATATCCTCGCCCTCCTCGTCAAGAACGCGAACGTCAAGGCAAAGCGCCTGAAGCTCCTTAACGAGAACCTTAAAGGATTCGGGAATACCGGGTGTGGGAATGTTCTGACCCTTGACTATCGCCTCGTAGGTTCTGGTACGTCCTGTGATATCGTCGGACTTAACGGTGAGTATCTCCTGGAGAGTATACGCGGCACCGTATGCCTCGAGTGCCCAAACCTCCATCTCTCCGAAGCGCTGACCGCCGAACTGCGCCTTACCGCCGAGAGGCTGCTGCGTTACGAGAGAATAAGAACCGATTGAACGTGCGTGAATCTTGTCGTCAACGAGATGGTGAAGCTTGAGGTAGTACATGATACCAACCGTTACGGGGTTGTCAAACGGGTCGCCCGTACGTCCGTCGTAGAGGGTAACCTTACCGTCGATAACCTTGAGCTTCTCGGTCTTCATAAGAGCGCGAAGCTTCTGGTCGTCATCAACGATTTCCTGGTCAACGCGCTGAAGGTCGCGCTTACCGTCCTCGCGGATAACCTCCTTGAATACCGCCTTACCGCGCACACTCTCGTCGGGGCGGATTTCACGGGTGTATTCGGCACGGCGAAGAAGCTCGAGGATATCGGCCTCCTTTGCACCGTCGAATACAGGGGTCATTATCTTTATGCCAAGCCTTCTGCACGCGATACCGAGGTGCACCTCAAGCACCTGACCGATATTCATACGCGAGGGAACGCCCAGCGGGTTAAGAACGATATCAAGAGGAGTACCGTCTGCAAGGAAGGGCATATCCTCGGGCGGAAGAATCCTCGATACGACACCCTTGTTACCGTGGCGGCCTGCCATCTTGTCACCGACGGAAATCTTGCGCTTCTGTGCAACGTAAACGTGAACGACCTTGTTTACGCCGGGAGCGAGCTCGTCGGAATTGTTGCGGTCATAAATCTTAACGTCAACGACGACACCGTATTCGCCGTGGCGCATTTTGAGCGAGGAATCCTTGACCTCGCGCGCCTTCTCACCAAAGATTGCGCGAAGAAGTCTTTCCTCGGGAGTCAGCTCGGTTTCACCCTTGGGTGTAACCATACCGACGAGGATATCGCCGGGGCGAACCTCGGTACCGATTCTGATTATACCGTCTTGGTCGAGATTCTTGAGTGCGTCGTCACCGACGTTGGGAACCTCGCGGGTGATTTCCTGCGCACCGAGCTTGGTGTCACGCGCTTCCTTAGTAAATTTCTCAATATGGATAGAGGTGTACATATCCTCGCGAACGAGCTTCTCGTTGAGAAGAACCGCGTCCTCGTAGTTGTAGCCCTCCCACGTCATAAAGCCGATAAGGGCGTTCTTACCGAGTGAAATTTCACCGTTCGAGGTAGCGGGACCGTCGGCAATAACCTGTCCTGCCTCGACTCTGTCGCCCGTAGCAACTATAGGACACTGATTTACGCAGGTGCCCTGGTTCGAGCGCTTGAACTTGATGAGATAATAGGTATCCTTGCGACCGGAGTCGGTGTGGATTACGATTTCGGAGCCGGTAGCGCGCTCAACGGTACCGCCCTCCTTTGCAACAACTACCGCACCCGAGTCAACGGCTGCCTTGTATTCCATACCCGTTGCAACGATAGGCGAGTCGGTAATCATAAGCGGCACTGCCTGCTTCTGCATGTTCGAGCCCATCAGCGCACGGGTGTTGTCATCGTTCTCAAGGAACGGGATACAGCCTGCGGCAACCGATACCGCCATCTGAGGGCATGCGTCCATAAGGTCAACGTCGGTGGGCTCAACCTCGATGAACTCGGTGTTGAGTCTGGCGATAACCTTCTTGTTTACGAAATATCCGTTCTCGTCGAGCTGCTCGTTTGCCTGTGCAACAACGTTGTTATCCTCCTCGTCAGCAGTGAGGTAACGAACCTCGTCGGTAACGCGGCCGGTCTTCTTATCAACCACTCTGTAGGGAGCCTTGAGGAAGCCGTAATCGCTGATTTTCGCATAGGAAGCGAGATAGGAGATAAGACCGATGTTGGGACCCTCGGGCGTTTCTACGGGGCAGATACGACCATAGTGCGTGTAGTGAACGTCACGCACCTCAAAGGAGGCTCTGTCACGCGAAAGACCGCCGGGACCAAGCGCGGAAAGACGGCGCTTGTGCGTAAGTTCCGCAAGAGGGTTGTTCTGGTCCATAAACTGAGAAAGAGGAGAAGAACCGAAGAATTCACGGATTGCCGCAACGATCGGACGAATATTGATAAGGCCCTGAGGAGTCAGGTTGTTGACGTCCTGAATGGTCATTCTTTCCTTGATGATCTTATCCATTCTGGAGAAACCGATACGGAGCTGGTTCTGGAGCAATTCACCAACGGCACGAACACGGCGGTTGCCAAGGTGGTCAATGTCGTCGGGAGTACCGATTCCGTGAGAGAGACAAATCAGATAGTTGATAGATGCATAAATATCATCTTTTGTAATATGCTTGGGAGAAAGTTCCGCAACTCTTTCCTTTGCAATTCTCTTTACAGCATCGAAATCACCTTCAACTTCTTCCAGGATTTCAAGGAAGAGGCTGAGTTTTACTTTCTCGTTAATGCCCACTTCGCGCAAGTCACATGCTTCGCCGAACAGTTTCGCGGGATCGACCATGCCGTTGCCGAACACTTTGATTTCCTTGTCATCGGCAATGTAAACGTATGCTTCGTTTACACCTGCGTTTTCGATCTGCATAGCTTCATCGAAATTCAGAACCTTATCCGCTTCAAAAAGGATTTCGCCGGTCAAGGGACTGATAACGGGACGGGAAAGTTTTTTGCCGGAAAGTCTTCTGCCGAGCGCGACTTTCTTGTCGAACTTATATCTGCCGACGGTACCGAGATCGTAACGCTTGGGATCGAAGAAAAGATTGTTGAGAAGGATCTGCGCAGATTCCACAAGCGGAGGTTCGCCGGGACGCAGTTTTTTATAAATTTCCTTGAGAGA
>JAZOSP010000116.1:0-40406 GCA_045657165.1 Eubacteriales bacterium | reverse complement strand
ACCATCACTACCAATAAAAAACAAAAATTGCATGATATTGTCGTTTTTTATTTGTCTTTTTTCTCCACTGCCTGATGACACTTGCCATTCATCGGGCAGCCCGAGCAGCTGCCGCAGGAGCTATTGCCCTGCTTTTTTTTACGGATTCCGCTTGCTATTACCGCGACGAACGCCACGGCAATAGCCGAGCAGATTATCAAACTTAATACTATCGGATTCATACGTCACCCATTAATTTTTATTCAAAGAGCTCTCCTTGGCGTAGGGATTCTTACGAGCCATAAGATAGACGACAGCACCTATAATAACGAACGCCATAAGCGCGGTAATCGGCTCGTACCAGAAGAAGTCGCCTACGAAGAGCGAGCCAATCTGATAAATACAGAAGCAGGTAGCGTATGCAAACACGCACATATAGCCGATTGCAAATGCGGTCCACCTCCAGCTGTTCATCTCGCGCTTTATAGCACCCATAGCGCCAAAGCAGGGAGCGCAGAGAAGATTAAACACCAAGAACGAGAATCCCGAAAGCGCCGAGCCGCCGAAGAACTCCTTACCGATTATAGCAAGATTTGCGGAAACGCCCGATTCTATATCCACAAAGAGGTCGGAGCTTTCCGCTATCATCTCGGAAAGCGAGCCGAACACGCCGACTATCTCCTCCTTTGCGACAAGCCCGAGAATGGTAGCAACAGCTGCCTGCCAGCCGCCGAATCCGATAGGGGCAAATATCCACGCTATGGCACTTCCTATGCTATTCAGGATAGATGCACCGCCAAGCTCGTCGGTTATGTAGTGGAAGCCGCCCTCAAAGGAGAGGCTGTTAAGAGTCCAAATAATAACACTCGCGGCAAATATTACAGTACCTGCGCGCTTGATAAACGACCAGCCTCTGTCCCACGTCGTACGCAAAATATTACTTGCGACAGGCGCGTGATATGCAGGCAATTCCATAACGAACGGTGCGGCGTCACCCGCAAACGGCTTCGTCTTTTTAAGTATAATTCCCGATACTACGACAGCCGCGATACCGATGAAGTACGCCAGCGTTGCAACAAGCGCGTTGCCTCCAAAGAGCGCACCGGCAATAAGCGAAACGACCGGCATTTTAGCCCCACAGGGTATAAACGCCGTCGTCATAACGGTCATTCTTCTGTCCCTCTCCTGCTCTATGGTGCGCGAAGCCATAATACCCGGAACGCTGCAGCCCGTGCCGACAAGCATAGGAATGAAGGATTTACCAGACAGACCGAACTTGCGGAAGAGTCTATCCATAATGAATGCGACACGCGACATATATCCGCAGTCCTCAAGAAGAGAGAGAAGCAGGAAGAGAATCATCATTTGCGGCACGAAGCCAAGCACTGCACCGACACCGCCGACTATTCCGTCCTGAATAAGAGAATAAAGCCATCCCCAAACAAGCGGCTCGCCGCTTGAATCAAGCAAGATGAGGTCAAGAAGCTCAGGGATACTGAGCCAGCCCTCCATAAACGTACCGGGGTAGGCTTCGGCGAACGAGCCGAAGAGTGCGTCGTTCATAAATACGACGGTGATATCGCCTACCGAGCCTATGGATATGTAGTAAACGAGGAACATAATAGCCGCAAAGATAGGAAGCGCCGCCCACCTGTTGGTAAGCACGCGGTCTATCTTATCCGAGAGTGACAGTCCGCCCGCATTCTTTTTCTTGTAGCAGCGCTTTGTTATAGCCTCAACCGACAGGTAACGCTCATTGGTTATAATGCTCTCGGCGTCGTCGTCAAGCTCTCGCTCGGCTGCGGCAATATCACCCTCGATATGTGCAAGCTTCTCAGGTGAGAGTCCAAGCTTTTCAATAATCTTTTTGTCTCTCTCGAAAATTTTGATTGCATAAAAGCGCTGCCTCTCAGCAGCAAGACCGTGCACCGCCGCCTCCTCTATATGAGCTATGGCATGCTCAACTATTCCCGAGAAAATACGTACGGAAGCAAGCCTGCCCTCCTTTGCGGCACGCACCGCTGCCTCTGCCGCTTCAGTGATACCGTCGCTTTTAAGAGCTGAAAGCTCAACCACCTCGCAACCAAGCGCACGCGCGAGCTCCTCCGTATTTATTTTGTCGCCGTTTTTGCGAACTATATCCATCATATTGATGGCAACGACAACGGGAATACCAATCTCCACAAGCTGCGTCGTAAGATAGAGGTTTCGCTCAAGATTCGTTCCGTCAATTATATTAAGTATAGCGTCGGGGCGCTCGTCGATGAGATAATTCCTTGCAACGACCTCCTCCGGAGTGTAGGGAGAGAGCGAATAAATTCCGGGAAGGTCGGTAACCGTAACGTCGTCATAACGCTTTAATTTACCTTCCTTTTTCTCTACGGTAACACCGGGCCAATTGCCGACGTACTGATTTGCGCCCGTCAAGGCGTTAAACAACGTGGTTTTACCGCAGTTAGGGTTACCCGCAAGGGCAATCTTAATTTTCATATATGTTCTCCCTTTAATTATAATCAAAAAAGAAAAGTGTCAAAGAGGTGTTATTCCACCTCTATCATTTCCGCGTCTGCCTTTCTCATTGAAAGCTCGTATCCGCGTACCGTGAGCTCAATAGGGTCACCGAGAGGAGCAACCTTTCGTACGTAAACCTCCACGCCCTTGGTTATCCCCATGTCCATAATGCGGCGCTTGGTTGCGCCCTCGCCGTGCAGCTTTACTACTCTCGCCCGCTTTCCTACCTTGACATCTCTTAAAGTATTCATATCGTTCTCCCACCAAAATATTCCTTACCGGCGCTGCTATACTATAAATTAAAAAAGTGCAAATATCCATCGGTTAGCCTATGCTAACTGTATATATCATAGCACTTAGACCAGAAAAAGTCAATATGTTTTTCCATAAAAAGGAGCGATTTAATAAACTTTGGCTATTTTGACAATCTGCCAAGGTTAGCCGTGGCTAACCGTTTGTGCAGAATTGCCATTTACGCGCCCGTAAAATCGGCGGCAAAGTGAAGAAAAGAGCTATCTTTGCAAAAACGGCTTGATTTTCTCGCAGATTTGTGATATTCTAATAATAATGAAGGGAAAGGAGAATTCTATGAAGCTGCAGGAATCGGGGCAGATGTATCTTGAAACGATACTCGTCCTGTCTGAAAAGAACCCTAACGTCAGGGCTATTGACATATGCGAATACATGGGATTTTCCAAGCCCAGCGTGAGCCGCGCGATAGGTCTTCTCAAAAGCGGCGGCTACGTTACAGCAGACAAGGACGGCTATCTTGCCTTGACCGAGCTTGGCTCCGAGGTTGCACACAAAATGTATGACAGGCACAGGCTCTTAACCAAGTTTCTCACCTCGCTCGGAGTACCTGAGGAGGTAGCGTCAAGCGACGCCTGCAAAATCGAGCACCACATAAGTGATGAGTCCTTCGAGGCTATTAAAAAAGCATTGATTCAAGCAAACAAAGCGTGATTTTGTATACTTTTATTTACAAAATCACGCTTTATTGTTTAACCTTTCCTCTTGATACTACTTTAGACAAACCGCAAAAGCTCTAAAAAAACACGCGTAAAATTGTGCAAATTCGCTTAAAAGTTTGGGAATATTGTAAATTCCCGTTATTCGGCAGGTCAAAAAAAACGCACTTTTAGTCAGGCTCATAAATATTTTTACATTTTTTTCGTGTAAATCACTTTACAAACCAAAAGTTTTTTGATATAATATATGGCGTGATTTTCAATACACCATTTTTTAATGGATAAAAGGAGATGTTATTATGAGCCGTATGGTCGGCACAGTATCGAGAGGCCTCCGCGCCCCTATCATTCGTAGCGGTGACAATCTGGTTGACATCGTAACCGCATCGGTTATCGAGGCGTCACGCGACGACGGGTTTGCAGTCCGTGACCGTGACATCGTCGCTATGACCGAGGCAATAGTTGCACGCGCGCAGGGCAACTATGCGACAACCGACGACATCGCAGAGGACATACGCGCAAAATTCGGTGGAGAAACGCTCGGCGTTATCTTCCCCATTCTCAGCCGCAACCGCTTTGCAGTCTGCCTCAAGGGTATTGCAAAGGGCGCAAAAAAAATTGTTCTTATGCTTTCCTACCCCTCAGACGAGGTTGGAAATCATCTCGTAAGCCTTGATGCGCTTGACGAGCATGGCATTGACCCCTACAAGGACGTGCTTGACATAAAGCGATACCGCGAGTGCTTCGGCTACGAAAAGCACCGCTTCACCGGCGTTGACTACGTCGAGTACTACGAAAATCTCATCCGCGAGGCAGGCGCCGATTGCGAGATAGTCTTCGCAAACGACCCGAGAGCCGTTCTCGCCTACACGAAAAACGTTCTCAACTGCGACATACACACAAGAGCGCGCACCAAGAGACTTCTTAAGGGCGCCGGCGCAAGAGTGGTCTACGGTCTTGACGAAATCCTCACCGCCCCTGTAAACGGCAGCGGATACAATGAAGCTTACGGTCTTCTTGGCTCTAACAAGGCGACCGACGAGCAGGTTAAGCTCTTCCCCCGTGACTGCCAGGAGCTTGTTGAAAATATACAGGCGCGCCTCTTTAAGGAAACCGGCAAGCACGTTGAGGTTATGGTTTACGGTGACGGCGCATTCAAGGACCCCATCGGCAAAATCTGGGAGCTTGCAGACCCCGTCGTTTCTCCCGCATACACGAAGGGGCTCGAGGGCACACCCAGCGAGCTTAAGCTCAAGTACCTTGCGGACAACGACTTCGCAGACCTCTCAGGTGAAGCTCTCAAGGAGGCTATCAAGGAGAAGATTCACGAGAAGGACTCGGACCTTGTCGGCAAGATGATATCCGAGGGCACGACTCCCAGAAGGCTCACAGACCTCATCGGCTCGCTTTGCGATCTGACCTCAGGCTCGGGCGACAAGGGAACGCCTATCGTATATATACAAGGATATTTCGACAACTACACAACGGAATAAGCAGTTCCCGCGCGCAG
The DNA here is from genome assembly GCA_045657165.1 of Eubacteriales bacterium. Taxonomy (GTDB): domain Bacteria; phylum Bacillota; class Clostridia; order Oscillospirales; family CAG-272; genus UBA1740. Next base: position 35,438 of record JAZOSP010000116.1, on the reverse strand, counting down.
GCTCACACATTCGTGCCCTGCGCGCGTTTTTTTTAGCGTTTCTTTACCAAAGGCTCTCCTCTAAAACTTGACAAGAGCGAAAAAATTTGTATAATAATATATTGTATAAAGTTCGGGAGGTGATTTGCGCTATGAAAATTATCATAGTCGGCTGCGGCAGAGTCGGTGAGACGCTCGCCGCCGAGCTTAACGAGGAGGGAAACGATATAATAGTCGTTGACCAGAATCCCGCAAAGGTTAAAGAGATTGCCATAAAATACGACCTTATGGGAGTAATAGGCAACGGCGCTACAAGAGATACGCAAAAGGAAGCCGGTGTCGATACGGCAGACCTGCTTATAGCAGTTACAGGCTCAGACGAGCTCAACCTGCTATGCTGTGTTATGGCAAAGAAAGCGGGCAACTGTCAGACGATAGCGCGCGTAAAGAGCCCGGAGTACGCACAGGACGCGCCTTATCTCAAGGACGAGCTCGGTCTCGCGATGGTTATTAACCCCGAATATGCGGCGGCAAAGGAAATTAGCCGAATTATGAGCTTCCCCTCTGCTATCAAGGTTGACGTTTTCGCCAAGGGCCGTGTTGAGCTTCTCAAATTCAGACTTCCCGAGGGCTCGCCGCTCGTCGGTCTGTCGGTGCGCGAGGCTATGACCAAATTCCGCTGCAACGTTCTCGTGTGCACGGTAGAACGCGGCGACGAGGCGTTCATCCCGCGCGGCGATTTCATATTTGGAGAGCGCGATATAATTTCGATAATAGGCGCGCCTCGCAGTGCCCTTGCATTTTTTGCAAAGATTGATAAAAAGATACAGCCCGTAAGGAACGCGATTATAATAGGCGCCGACAGCATTACTCACTATCTTTGCGAAATGCTCACCCGCTCGGGAATTGCGGTAAAGGTTTTGGAAAAGCGTCTTGACAGGTGCGAGGAGCTTTGCACTCGCTTTGAAAACGTCACCGTAATAAACACCGACCCCTCAGACGAGGCAAGCCTTAGAGAGGAGGGCGTCAAGGACACCGACGCATTCATTACACTCACAGGGCTTGACGAGGAGAACATTCTTCTCTCCCTTTATGCAAAGAACGCAGGCGCGAGAAAAACAATCACGAAGATAAACCGCATTGAATACGACGACGTCATCGCCCGTATGGAGCTTGACTCCATAATATATCCTAAGAACATTACCGCCTCTATGATTTTACGCTACGTCAGAGCATGGAACAATACGCTTGGCAGCAATATGGAGACGCTTTATACTGTCATCAAGGGGCAGGTTGAGGCTGCCGAATTTACCGTAGGCACAAGCTCTCCGATAGCGGGAATCCCTCTCTCCGAGCTGCGGCTTCGTGAAAACGTTCTTATCGCTGCAATCCTTCGCGGCAGAACCATGATTATCCCTCGCGGCTCAGACGTTATCCTGCCGGGCGACTCAGTGGTTGTAGTAACCAAGCTTCTTGCTCTCAGCGACGTGACGGATATTCTCAAAAAATAACTCAAAATTCAAAAGGACCTATTCCGAGATGAATTATTCAATGATTAAATACACTCTCGGCTGGCTGCTGATATTCGAGGCGGGCTTCTTTTTAGTCCCTCTTATCACCGCGGCAGTTTTTTGGGAGAGCGCCTTTTTCTCATTCCTTATAGCGATGGCAATATCCGCAGCGCTCGGTGCTCTTCTCACCTACAAAAAGCCCTCGGATACCACCCTTTACGCCAAAGAGGGCTTCGTGATAGTTGCACTCAGCTGGATTGTTATGAGCATCTTCGGCGCGCTTCCCTTCATGTTCACGGGGGTTACCGCGTCGTTTGTTGACGCCCTCTTTGAAACGGTGTCGGGCTTTACCACGACGGGTGCAAGCATATTCACCGAGGTTGAGTGCCTGCCGAAATCCGTCATCATGTGGCGCAGCTTCACCCACTGGGTTGGCGGCATGGGAGTGCTTGTATTTATAATGGCGTTTTTACCGCTTAGCGGCGGTCAGAATATGCACATAATGCGAGCGGAGAGCCCGGGCCCCGAGGTGTCAAAGCTGGTACCCCGTGTTAAAAATACGGCGGTAATTCTGTATATCATATACTTCGTTATCACGGCTATAATGTTCACCGTGCTTCTTATCTCGGGCATGTCGGTATTTGAAGCGCTTAACACCTCATTCTCAACGGCGGGCACGGGTGGCTTCGGCTTCAGAAACGACAGCTTTGCCTCTGCGACGGCTACGCAGCAAATTATAGTTACTGTGTTTATGCTGCTTTTTTCTATAAACTTCAACTCCTATTACCTGATTTTGAAGCTCAAGCCAAGGAACGCGTTCAATTCCGAAGTGAGAGCCTTTATTTTGGTAGTGATAGCCGCTACCGCCATAGTTACCATGAACGTGGCAAGCACGTTTGACAACATTTTTGAGGCGCTCCGTCACGCAGCGTTTACGGTTGCCTCGCTCATATCCACCACCGGCTTCACCACCGCGAACTTTGACCTTTGGCCTGCACTCTCACAGACGGTGCTCCTGCTTATCATGTTCATCGGTGCGTGTGCAGGAAGCACGGGCGGCGGCATAAAGGTTTCGCGTATTATAATCCTTTTCAAGGGTATGGCACGCGAGCTTCGCACTCTCATACACCCGAGGCAGGTTAAAAAAATTACTATTGACTCGCGTCCCGTTGAGCACGAGGTCGTGCGCTCGGTTAATGCTTATATCGTTACGTTTATAGTTGTATTTGCCGTCTCGCTCATGGCAATTTCCTTTGATAATAAGGACCTCGTCACCAATTTTTCGGCAGTGACCGCTACGCTAAACAACGTAGGTCCGGGTCTTAACGAAGCCTATGCAAATTACGCCTCGTTCTCTCCCTTTTCAAAGATTGTTTTATCCTTTGATATGCTTATCGGAAGGCTTGAGCTTTTCCCCATGCTCATTCTCTTCTCTCCCGCAACGTGGAAAAGGAACGGATAAATAAAAGGCACTGTCAAGTGCCTTTTATTTATCGCTCCTTTATGAAAATCGGGGACGCAAAAAGGAAAACAATTCCAACAAGTATTTTGTATTGACAAAAACGGAAAATTATAGTATCATAAATATATAGATAAATCACTTTTTCCCACAACGTAAAGGAGAAAAATATGGATATTATAGCGTACATACAAGGGCTTATTGCCGCAGCAACTCCGACAGCTTACGTATGCCTCGGAATTCTTGGCTTCTTTGCCTTATCGGTGCTTTGGGAAATGCTTCACGGCCTTCGCCGCGGATACGCAAGGCAGCTTACCCACACCGTATTCATGCTTGCCTCGGCGGTTATCGCCTTCCTTCTTGCTGGCGGCATTACATCCCGTGTGTTCGGCGAGCTCGGCGGTATGAGCGTTGAGGAGGTCCTTGCACTCGCGGAATCCTCGGGAACGGCTATTTCCGAGGAGGTAAGAGGACTTATCACCTCGTTTGATACGCAAACGCTTCAGTATCTCTTGGCACTTCCCCTCGCAACCGTGGTTGTTCCCGTATTGTTTGCCCTTCTCTTCGTAGTTATAAATCTCGTACTCAAGCTTGTATCCTTCCTTGTTTGCAAGCTATTTAGAATCAGAAAGTGCCACGGAATATTCCGCCGACTCGGCGGTCTCGTTATCGGTGCAGTTGAGGGTGCACTCGTTGCCGTTATCATCTTGCTTCCCGTCGCGGGCATAACGAGCTCGCTCGGCACTGCCGCAGAGGCACTGCGCGAGGACGAATCAAGCCCCGAGCTCGTAGCAATGTATGACGAGACGGTAAAGCCGATTTCCGAGTGCCCCATTCTCCCGCTTATCAACACCTATGGCGGCGATGTGCTTATGACCCACTTTGCGACCGTTTATATTGACGGTGAGCCCTGCGATTTGCGCGGGGAGCTCGCCTCTTGCGCTAAAATCTACGCAGAGGCCATGCCCCTTATGGGAGTAAATATAAAGGAGCTCTCCGAGGATGACAAGAGCGCTATCGACTCGCTTATAGGCGCAATTGGCGACTCTGAATATATGAGCACTCTTCTCTCGGGCATACTGCGCGGCTTGGCGTACTCTGCTGACAACGGTTACCTGCCCATAACGGCTGAACCGCCGTTTGATAAGCTCATAGACCCATTCCTCGGCGTGTTTGAGAGCAGTAACAAGGAGAATCTCAAAAGCGACCTTGACACAATAAAGCAGGTGCTCTTCATAATGTCCGACGAGGGTGTCCTCGTTGCTATTGAGTCGGGCTCCGACTCGCTGAGCGACGTATTCACCAAAAAGGACGCAAGCGGCGACACCGTAATACGCCGCATTATCGACGTTATAACCGCAAACGAGCACACCAAGCCTCTCGTTGCAACGCTTACTGAGATTTCGGTTGCAATGCTCTGTGAAAGCATGGGGCTTGACGGTGAAACCGCCGAGCTATACGACAACGTAAAGGACGGCGTTTATACAGCCCTCTCTATTAAATCCACCGATTACGACACCGAGGAAGAATACGTTGCTGCGATTTCCGACTCGCTTGAGCAAACCCTTGCAGCCAACGATATTACGCTTGAAAAGGATATCATTGATTCAATGGCTACCTACGTCAGCGAGAATCACAAGGACCTCGATTCCATCTCCGACGACGAAATTAACGACGTTATCCTTTCCTACTACGATGCCTACCTCGAATACCTGAACTCAAATCCCGAAGCCGGCGATAGCACGCCCGACGGTGGCGACGACTCTCTTGACGGCGACGGAAACATTGACGACGGCGGTCTCACCAACTGACAACAGAATCAAAGTGCAATATCTTGACACGGGGTCGGGGTATTGCACTTTTTTGCTTTAATTTCCTTATCTTTGCAGTCTTTTTACCGTAACTATTGTTTTTTTATTATATTTATGATAAAATATAAGTATCCGTCAATTCGGTATTAACGCACGGGCTTTGTATTTTGAAACATTACGACGCTAAGCTAATGATGTCCGTACGTTTCTTGCTTTTAGAAAACTTTTGGAGGACAGCGATTATGAAAAAAATCATCTTGCTTCTCATTACACTTATCTCAATCCTTGCGCTCGCAGCGTGCGCGAGCGAGCCTTTGCCGCCTGGCGAGGACGGCGTTGGCATAGCTTTGATTGAAAAGGTATCGTCACAGCAAAACGTTGATACCTACAAAATACTGTTTACCGACGGTAATGAAAGCAGCTTCACCGTTACAAACGGTATTGATGGCGTTGGTATTGAAACGCTTCAAATCAACACGAAGGGCGAAGCCGTTCTTCAAATGACCGACGGCAGCTCCATTAACATCGGCAAGCTTGTCGGCGAAAAGGGTGACGACGGCAAGGACGGTGCTAACGGCGAAAACGGCAAGGACGGTAAGTCCATTACCAAGTCTGAAATAAATGCTCAAGGTGAGCTCGTCCTCACCTTCTCGGATAGCTCCACTCTCAACGTCGGCAAGGTTGTAGGCGCTGACGGTGAGAACGGCTCGAACGGTGAAAACGGCAAGGACGGCGTTGGTATTGCCTCCGTTGTAGTTACCGACGATGGACATCTCAAGGTTTCTCTCACAAGCGGCACCACTCTTGACCTTGGAAACATCAAGGGTGCAGATGGCGAGGACGGTGAAGATGGAATCAACGGAGTTGACGTTTCCTCTGCAAAAATCAACGCAGACGGCGAGCTGGTGTTCACGCTTTCAGACAACTCAACTATTAACGTAGGAAAAATTATAGGAAAAGATGGTGAGAATGGCATTGACGGTGTTGGAATCAAGGCTATCGCCTTCAATTCGGCGGGTGAGCTTATAATCACTCTTACCGATGACACGCCTGTAAACTGCGGTAAGGTCCCTGTCTGTGACCACGTCTACTCCGCCGAGTCCGTGCTTGAGAATGCAACCTGTACCTCAATAGGCGTAAGAGTCTCGGTATGTACAAAATGCGGATTTGAAAAATACGCGTTTGACGCAGCAACGGGACACAGCCTCACGCACAAGATAACGGCCCCCACCTGTACCGCCCTCGGCTTTACCGAGCATTTCTGCACGGTGTGTGAATACACGTATCGTGACGCCTACATACAGAAGATATCCCACAGCTTTGGAGAATGGAAAACGCTTATAGCTACCTGCACGCACCGCTCCCTCTCTCGAGAATGTACAGCATGTGGCTTTGGCGAGGTTAAGCGCGAGGAGTATAACGGTCACGACCTTGTGACGCATGAAGCGAGGGCTGAAACCTGCACGGGTATCGGATGGAATGAATACACCGCATGCTCAAAATGCAGTTACACAACCTACGAGGAAATAGCCCCCCTCGGTCACGATAAGATAAGCCATAGCGCAAAGGCTCCGACCTGTACAGAGAAAGGTCATAGTGCATACGTTACCTGCTCGCGCTGCGACTATACAACCTATCGGGAAATAGAGGCGCGCGGCCATCATATCGTGGTTGAGGCGGCGGTAGCTCCCACCGCAACCGAGTTCGGACTCACTCGCGGTGAGCATTGCTACTACTGTGATTACGTAGCCGTAGAGCAAAAGCAAGTATATCCTACGGGCTATGACGTAGTCGATAACTACTACGACGATTACGGCTATACGTACCTTGGCACTATGGAAAACGGCGGGGCAATGCAGACACTCTATAATAGGCTGGACGAAGCCTGCGACGCCTTCCATACCTCAACCGACGACCTTGACAGTACTTATGCTATCACTGTAGAATATGCCACTCTCGGCCTTTCCTCTGATGAAGCGATAGCGGTTTTATCTACATATAAAAACGATAATCCTCTATATTGGTGGATTTCAACCACTCTTACCTATACGGTAGAGGAAATAACCATCAACGTCGATGAAGAATACCTAAACGGTGACGTAAGAACGGCGTATACCGAGCTCATTTACGACGGTATAGAGCGTTATATCTCAGGGATAGCTCCCGGGCGCTCCGACTACGACGTGGCACTCTATTTCCACGACTTGATAATCGACAGCATAAGCTATGCACGTGACGAAAGCAACAACCCCTCTGACGAGCCGTGGGCACATAGCGTGCTCGGTGTATTTGATAACGAGAGCGGAGTCTGTGAGGCATATGCGCGTACCTTCCATCTCTTGCTTAATTACTGCGATATCGAAAACGTGCTGGTAACCGGTGACTCGAATAACGAGAAGCACGCTTGGAACCTCGTAAAGCTGGATGACGGTGAGTGGTACTGGTTCGATCTTACTTGGGACGATACCCCGCGCTACGCATGGGGCATAAGCTACAACTATTTCTGCGCGCTTGACGAGGACTTCCTTACAAATCACGCGGCGGATACTGACGAGATTGCAGGCAACGCAGGCTACTTCCTTTACGGAATGCCCGAAAGGTCGGAGTCGGCTTATGACTCGGAGAATCTCATCCGCCGTGATAAGTTCACCGTTGACGGAATAACCTACGCGATAGTCGGTGCAGACTCTCTCCAGGTATCCGAAATTCCCAGCGGCGACGTCGTAATCCCCGCATACGTAGAATACGGTGGAGTTACCTATACTGTTATATCGTTGGGAGATTGTGACGATAACGGTGAATGGATGGGTTACATGTGCCATCCAAGCACCACCTCTATTACCATTCCTAAAACAGTTAAATTTATATGGGATAACTCACAGGTGTTCCGTTGCCTTGGAGAAGTAAAAATAAAGGCAATAGTGGTTGATGAAGACAACCCATATTTTACATCTGTTAACGGAGTGCTTTTCACCAAAAATCTATTTACGTTGATTTGGTACCCACCCGCAAAGCCTGACATCGCATACACTATCCCGGACGAAACCGTTTACGTAGCTCACGGAGCCTTTGATGGTTACATAAGCCTTGATTCTAAGCCTAACGAATGTCACGCATATATGCTCAAGGAGTTAACGGTAGGCAAGAACGTTTCAACCTTTGGACTTCTTAATTGGGGTAATGGATATCTTTACAACGAACCAAGTGGTAACGGCATTACCATTATTAATGTTATAAAACACGGTTTAGCTGACATTTTAAGAGCATTGGATGCCAACGAAGGTAAAATTATCATCCCGGCCGATAACCCTTACTATTACTCTGACGGACACGGAATATATGAGTATTACAGTGAAACACTGCCAGACGGACAAAGTTTGGAACACTTAATGCTTCTATGCCCGACTGTACAAGGTCTCACCTCATTCGTTGTCCCTGAAGGTGTGACTGACATTGGAAGTTATGCATTTTCCGGCTACGGCGGCAGCCTTATCAGCGTGACGCTCCCAAGCACGTTAACGCAAATTGAAAACAATGCTTTTAGCGCATTCAACCGCACTAAAAATTTGTTCGAGGTAATAAATCACTCTTCATTGAATATAGTAGTAAGCTCAAGTGATTACGGTGAGATTGCAGAAATCGCTATTGAAGTACATACGGGAGAAAGCAGAGCGGCAATCAAGGACGGTTATATTTTCTACACCGATAAAGACGGCACAAACTATCTCGTAGGCTACATAGGCGATGACAAGCTCCTCGTTCTCCCCGACGATTACAACGGCGAAAGCTACGAAATTTACAAGGAAGCGTTTATGAGAAGTAGTATCACGAGTGTCGTTATTTCCGACGGTGTAACCGCCATTGGCGCACGTGCATTTTCCTCCTGCATGAATCTTATTAGTGTAACTATAGGAAGCAACGTAACCTCAATAGATTCAACTGCATTCGATTTTTGCTACAAGCTTGTTGAAGTAATAAACAAATCAAGCCTCGATATAGCGGTGGGTAATACGTATTACGGTTATTTAGCCTATGCTGAAGAAGTGCATAGCGGAGAGAGTAAAATAGTCAACGTAGACGGTTTCTTATTCTACACTGAGCCTTACGGCACGAACTATCTTATGGGTTATGTCGGTAGCCAAACTGACCTAATCCTGCCACAGGACTACAACGGAAAAGAATATGCTTTTTACAGTTACGCGTTTTGGTGCTGCGAAAATATCACGAGCGTCGTGATACCCAATACCGTTACATATATAACTAACATTTTTATCGGATGTACAAATCTCAAAAACATAGTAATACCTGACAGTGTGACGAACATCTACTCTGAGGCGTTCCGTAGTTGTAGTAGTCTAACGAGTATAGTGATACCTAATAGCGTAACTCATATATGGACATCTGCTTTCGGATTTTGCACACAGCTTCAAACGGTGTATTACAAAGGCACGGAAGCGGAGTGGAGAGGTGTGACTGTTGATTCCGGCAACTTCGAGGGCTGCGAATTCTACTTCTATTCCGAGAACGCACCCGAGACAGACGGCAACTATTGGTGCTACGACGAGGACGGCGAGATTTTCGTTTGGTAATACGTAGTAGAAAAAACAAATCAAAAAAAGAAACGGCAACCTATGCGTGAGCTTCTTAGCGGAAAATTTGAAAACACCGCTAAATGCGAGCATCGCATTTGACCGGTCAAATGCAAATTGGGCTGAGCCCGAACCCATATTACAAACAGAAAGAGCAAGAGTAAAAGGGAAAAATCCTTCTATTCTTGCTCTGTTCGTTTTTATAAATGAATTGATGTCATTTGCTACGCAAATATCGCATCATGAATTGAAGCCTTCGGCTACATGATTTCTCGCTTCGCTCCATGAATTGAATTGCAACGAATATCATGCCCGCAGGGCAATTTATGCAGTTTGCTGCAATTCATGACACGCAGTGTCAATTCACGCAACATCGTTGCAATTCATTGCGTGTTCTCCGTTAAGGATAACACGCATACGGGTTGCCGTTTTTGTTTTAGAGAAGATATGTGGGCAGCTCCGAGCCGACGTTAACGTAGCTCTTGTCTGCGTTTTCGGTGGGGGTGGCTATGGCTTTCTTTTCCTCTTCGAGGGGTGTTTTTGCCGTTTTCTTTGACACGGGTGTGGTCTTCTTTGCAGAAGGCGCTTTTTTAGTCGGCGTTGTCTTCTTTGCGGCAGCCTTCTTGGGTGTGGGCTTTGCTACCACGCTGTTTTCCATATCGGGTGCTTCGGTTTTAACCTTTAAGTATCCTGCGTTTGCTACTCTTTTGATGGAGCTCTTACCTATCGGCATTTTTCATTATCTCCTTTGCAAGCTTTTTATATTCTATGGAACTGCGGCTGTATTTTTTATACGCCACGACGGGCTGGCTGTTATCCTGCGCCCACTCAATAGCGCTGTCGACTCTTATGTAGGTATTAAAGAGAGGTGCGGGATTGGTTTCGCGCAGAGTTTCGAGAGTCTGCTTAAAGTAGTTCTTTCTCTCGTCCGCCTTGGTTATGGCTATACCGAGCACTGTGAGGCGAGGCGCGATATTTTTCACCTGTCCGATAAAATCAAACATATTCGCGAGTCCGAAAAGTCCCCAAGGGCTTGCCTCAACGGGAATCACCACATAGTCCGAGGCACACATAATATTCATAACCCAGCCGCCAAGCGTCGGCGGTGCGTCTATCAGTATGTAGTCGTAGTAGCCTCTTATGCGTATAGGCTCAAGGCACTTTTTTAGTATCAGCTCTCTTTGCCACTTTGTAAAGAGCTCAAATTCGATAGAGCTCATAAGCGACGACGAGGGTATCATATCAACGCCGTCGAGGTCGGTTTTTGTTACGTAATCCGAGAGGTCAACCTCTTTTTTGATTGCGTGATATATATTTTTTTCTCCCACGGCAAAGCCGAGCGCGCGCTCCTCGTCAAAATAGGAGAGTGTGAGATTGAGCTGCATATCTCCGTCGATAAGCAGTACTCTTTTTCCCTCGCCTGCCATAGCGGCGGCAACGTTTGAGCAGGTGGTGGTTTTACCGCTTCCGCCCTTGTTGTTGGCAAAGGCAATTACCTTAGTTTTGCTCATTTTTCGACCTTCTCCTTTTCTTCGTCTTCGTTGAGATAGGCTATAATATCCGAGAGGCCCTCGCCTGTCACGGCACTCACGGGGAAAATTCTCTTACAGCCCGCAAGCCGCAACCACCTCTCTACCCTCTCGACGTTTGCGTCGGGCTTGTCTATACCCGATATTATACCTATGACCTCGCGGTTTACAAGGCTCGTAATGCAGGGCGAGAATATAGAATACGGCTCGTTCGCGCTCAGCACAAGCCCCACGACGTCTGCCTCATAGGAATAAAGTGCCAGAGCGCCGCTTGTCTGGCGAAGCTCTGTATATTCGCCGGGGGTATCTATGACTGTGTCAAGATAGTTGACGTACTGAGTTTTGAAATAGTGTATTTCCTCACCGCGCAGGGCTTGGGTCAGGGTCGTCTTACCTGCGGCAACACGCCCTATGAGAATTATCTTTTTCATTTTAGGTTCTGGTTATCTCGCAGCATGTATAGCCGAGCTTATCGATAACGTAGGCTCTGATAGCAGTGAAAGCCGACTCGACGCTCGAAACGCTGCCCGAAATTATTAGTGTTCCCGTGAACCTGTCAACGAAGCCTATCTCCGCGCCCGATGACTTGATGGCTATGTCAGCCGCGATAACCGCGCTCTCAGCAGGGCTTATCGTAAGGACGCCTATGGCACTGCGAGTGTAATCGGTTTTCGGGTCAAGACCGAGCTTTGTATAAAGCACGTCGTCGGGATTTGCAATAATGTGGCAGAGCGTCACCTGCTTGCCGGGAACAAGCTCTTGGACTATTCTCATATTTTCTTTAAGTTCCATTTTATATCTCCTTTTTTAACCGCCGATTTGCACGAGAAGCCCCGTGCTTTCTGCCACCGACTTAAGGTGCTCCATTTTTTCAGGGGGCGGCGGCAAAATTTCTTCAAGCGAATAGCTTCTTCCGAGTCCTGTGTATTTGTCCTTACCGAGCCTGTGGTAAGGAAGCAAGTGGTGCTCTTTGACACCGGGGAGGCGTGCGGCGAAGCGTGATATTGCAAGTATTTCCTCAGGGCTATCGTTGAACCCGGGAATTACGGGTGTTCTTATTATAAGCTCGACACCCGACTCGGCGATAAGCCTTGCGTTTTCGAGTATCCTCTCATTTCCGACACCCGTGTATTCGCGGTGCTTATTCGAATCCATGTGCTTGATATCCATGAGATAAAGGTCAAGATAGGGCAGGATTTTCTCTATTTTGTCAGACGAGGTAGAAGCCGCAGACTCAACAGCCGTGTGAAGCCCTGCCGCCTTGCACTCAGCGAGCAGCGACGCGGCAAAATCAGCTTGACAAAGCGCCTCGCCGCCCGAAAGGGTAACGCCTCCGCCGCTTCTGCGATAGTAAGGCATATCGGCAAGTATCTCGGGCATAAGCTCGGCGACAGTAACGTCGCGTCCGACCGTTTTTTCCTTGCCGCCCTCGATCATCGTCTGTATCTCCCACTCCTGCGACTCGGGATTACAGCACCACGCGCACCTCATAAGACAGCCCTTGAAGAATACAATAGTTCTTATTCCGGGCCCGTCGTGAATGGAGAAGCGCTGGATATTAAAAATTCTGCCTTTTGTATTTGTGTCTGCCATATCACTTCTCCTTTCTTGCGGTTTTTGAATCAATTTTGTAAATATTTGTTTACCAACCCTGCTCGGTTCTGTTGATAATGTCATCCTGAAGCGAACGGGAAAGTGTTGTGAACAGTGCGCTGTATCCCGCAACTCTGACAACGAGAGTTTTGTATTTTTCGGGATTCTTCTGTGCGTCAAGCAGCGTCTCGCGCGTTACGACGTTGAACTGCATGTGCATACCCTTCTGGTCGAAATAGGAGCGTATTAAAGCTACGAATTTCGTGAGTCCCGACATTCCCGCAAGCGCCGAGGGATGGAACTTCTGATTGAGGAGCGTGCCGTTGGAGGCAACACCCTGCTCAAGCTTTGCAACCGAATTGGCGGTTGCCGTCGGACCCTTGACGTCTCTGCCCGAGGCAGGACCTATGCCATCGGCGAGAGGCGTGTATGCGAGTCTGCCGTCGGGTGTTGCGCCAGTTGCTGCTCCGAGGGGAACGTTTGCCGATACGGGATAGAGTCCCGCCTGGAAAACACCTCCGCGAGGATTCCTATATTTTTCAACTTCCTTCGTATAGGTGTTTGCAACGTCTCTGGCAAACATATCGACGTCGTATATATCGTTGCCATACTTCGGGCAGTCCTCGTCTATCATTCGCTTGATTTCGCGGTAACGCGCACGCAGCTCATCGGGAAGATAGCTTGCCGTCGTAATACTCGTGTAAATCTCGCGCACCGTGTTATCCGTAACGTCGATACCTGCCTCATGAAGCGCCTCTGCAACCTCGCGAGTCATCGACTCTGCCATAGCGCCCGCAAAGCCGTATCCGTAATTTTGGCGTATTGCGTCACGGAGCTCTGCCATAGTTACTCTGCCCTCGTCAAAGACGAGCTTCTTAACGGCTATAAGACCGTCGGTGTTGTTCGCGATACCGAAGCCCTGCGGACCTGTGAAGTTATAAATTGCGCCACCCTCTTGGAGCGAAAGACCTCTGCCTATGCAGTCGTCAACCATACAGGACTGGAAGGGCAAGGGGCACCTTACGGCGTGTGCCGCGTCAATTGCATTATTTGCGTTGACGAGCAGCTTTATCATATAGCTCTGCTGGGTCTTGTACGCCTCGTAAAACTGCTCGAAGCTCTTCATCTCGGCAACGTCGCCGGTGTCGGGTCCTATCTGCTTGCCATTATCCATACCGCGCGTGAACACAAGCTCCATGGGTCTGCACATGTTGAAGAACGCCGCGTCGTGCCAGCCGTCGGTCTTTGCCGCCTTCTGCGGCTCAACGCAACCGATTATACAGTAGTCGCGTGCGTCCTCAAGCGTAAGACCGCGCGCCATAATCGAGGGAATGATTATCTCATCGTTATAGTATGCGGGCAGACCCGTGCCAAGTCTTGTAAGCGCTGCCGCCTTGAGAAGCAGAGATTCGGGCGAGCCGTTCCAGACTCTTATTGATATTGAGGGCTGAGGAAGCGGCACGTGCATTGAAGCCTCAAGGCACATATAGGAAAGGTCGTTCGTTGCGTCCATGCCGTGAACGTTCTGACCGCCGACGATGAGGTTCTGGAACATACCGTAGCCTGCAAAGCCGTCAGCGGACGCGGCGTCTCTTACCTTGTTTATATCATTGAGCTTGACCCATATACAGTCGATAAGCTCTTGGGCTGCCTCGACGGTAATTTTACCGGCGTCGAGGTCGCTCTTGTAGTAGGGGTACATATACTGGTCAAAGCGACCGGGGGATATCGAATGTCCGCTCGACTCGACCTGAAGTAGCAGCTGCACGAACCAGAAAGACTGGCACGCCTCGTGGAAGCTCATAGCACCAAACTCTGGCACCCGTGCGCAGTTTTTCGCTATTTGCTTGAGCTCTGCGCGGCGCTCGTGCGAGGATTCGGTTGCCGCCATCTGTGCCGCAAGCCTTGCATATCTTTTCGCGTATTCAATTACCGCCTCGCAGCTCTCTATTACTGCCGAGAGGAAATTCGTGCGCCTTACGTAATCGGGGTCGGATACGTCGAGCGACTCCATAGCCGCCGTTGCCTCCTCGATTATACCGCGGTAGCCGATTTTCAAGACCTTCGGATAATCAACGCAAACGTGACCGATACCGTTGTAGAAATAGTTACCGGGAGTAAACACCGAGTGCTCTGTGAATGCAGCGTATGCCTCGGGACTCATATTCGCCTTTGCGAGGTCGCTGCAGGTCTTACCTGACCACCACGGATATATCTCGCGAAGCTCCGCCTTGGTCTTTTCGCTTATGTAGAAGGGGTCGGCGGCACGCGTAGATACCGTATCAAGCTCCGAAAGCAGCCACTCGTAAGAATACTCCGGGAACACCTGACAGCCGCGCGGTGCTACCGTGGCACTGCCGACGATAAGCTCACCGTCTCTTATGACGATAGGAATATTGCGGAGTATGTGAGCAAACGCCGCGCTGCGGCGCTTAATAATAGGCAGGCTTTCGGTCGCCTTGTAGCTCTCGGTCACGAGTATTCCGCGCGAGGATTCAATCTCGGGCATTTTCTCGTAGAGCGTGGATATTAGCTTTTCTATTCTCTCGCTTTTTTCGATTACAAACTTTATATTGTCCATATTAATTTCCATTCTGCCCTCGGGCGGTGAAAATTTATTACATCTGATTCCAAAGCTCCTCGTGCGGAGCGGCTATGACCGCAGTAGAGGAAAGGGTTGCAAGCTTTGCCGCATACTCAGCTCCAGCCTCGACTGCTGCCGTGACGTCACCGACGTCTCCCGTGAGCATTACGACACCCTTGCCGCCCATACCGCGCGACACACGCAGGTCGTAAATCTCAACTCTGGCAGTCTTAACGGCAATATCCGCCGCTCTTATGGCACTCGCCGCCGAGAAGGTTTCGATAAGACCGAGTGAGCCCTGTCTTATCCCCGTCTGCGTACCGAAGAGCGCTTCTATTACCTGCTCGTCGATACGACCCATCACAGAGGAGTCGATTACGTAGCCGTCAAATTTCGCCGTCACGTGATTTACCGCTGCCGTAACGTTGGATATTGAGCCTGTAAGTATTATCTCATACTTTCCGGGACAGGACGGACGGGCGGTTACCATCTCAACGCCTGCGCTCTTGAGCGCGGCGTCTGCCGCCTCAACGCCCTTGGGTATGCTTTTCAGTTCTATTACTCCTATGGACCTATACATCTTCTCTTACCCTGTCTATGATTATTTTCTTATCTGCAAGCGTTACTCTGCCGCCGACCGACGCATGCTGCGGCACGGAAAGACCGTCATTTGCCTCTGCGATAACAGAGCCTGCCGAAACGGTATCACCGTCTGATACGGTGGGCACCGAGGGTGCGCCGATATGAGTGTTAAGAGGAATTTCGATTCTTGAGAATCCGTCTATTTTACCGAGATAAGTGGGTACCGTGTCAAATTTCAGAACGCCGAGCGTTCTCTCCCATCTCTCCGAGGGGACCTTTCTGTACTCGCGCTCTCTCGCTACCTTTACCTCGTCGCTTGATGAAAAGCGAAGCTTGTTTTTAGCGAGCAGCTCCTTATAGTTGTTTATTACTGCCTTTGGCGATATGCCTTGATTGCAGGCAAGGCTCTCGCACACTCCGCAACCGCAGCAAAGGGTCGCGCTGATAACCATTTTCGGCATAACAACAGCGCAGGACATTGCCGTGCGTACCATCTTGTGAGGCTCAAGCGGATATCCGAGCAGTGCTCTCGGGCACATATCGGTACATCGGGTGCACTGGCAGCACGCTGTCTCGGCTCTCGCTATCGCGAGCTTTACGTTTATGCGCTTCGATCTTACAGCCTCGCTGCTGTCGGGAAGGACGAGCAGTGCCTTTGTGGTCTTGGTAACCACTGCAAGCTCAATGTTTATAAGCTTTCCCATTGACGGGCCGCCGTCAAGCACCGAGCACCCCTCGGGAACCTTCACGCCGAGCCTCCTGAAAAGCTCCGCCACGCGCGTGCCAACGGGCACTCTTACAACCGAAGGCTCACTAATATCACCGCCGACTGTCAGCCATTTTTCGGTAACGGGCGTGCCGTCCTTTTCGGCTACGGCAAGATTATACACGGTTTCAACGTTATAGACTATTGCTCCCACGCCTATCGGGAGCGTTCCGGGCTTCACCACTCTGCCGGTTGCCTCGTATATGAGACTGACCTCGTCGCCTATCGGATATACGTTAGGTAAAACCTTAACAGTTATACCCTTCGCAAGCACATCGCCCTCGCTCATAGAAAGCTTCTCTGCCGTGTGCTCCTTTATGCAAAGAAGCGCGCGTGGAATTTTAGCCTCACTCATAATGAGAGAAATACCGCGGATTACCATGGGAAGCTCGTATTTGAGTATTGAGTAGTCGGTATACAGAAGCGGCTCGCACTCGGAGCCGTTTATGACGAGTGTGTCCGCCCCCTCCGCAAGCTTTGCATAAGAGGGGAACCCTGCACCTCCGGCGCCGATAATACCGGCAGCCCTCATAAGCTCTTTAAGTTCCATCTTATCTTCCAAAAATTTTAGTCTACGATGCCTACGATAACCGCATCGGCGGGTGAGGAGGTGTTATGAAGCGCAAGGCGCGCGGACGAGCCCGTGGTGATAAGTACCGTCTCACCGATACCTGCACCGACACTGTCGATGGCAATTATGTATTTGCCGGTGAGAGCGCCGTTTTCAACAAGCTCGACCTCCATAAATTTGCTTCCGACAAGCGACTCCTGCTTTCTTGTGGAAACTATATTTCCTCTGATTATTCCCTTTAACATATCAAGTCACCTTTCATAAATAGTTGGTTGAAGGCTTTGTTTGTAAATAATTATTTACTCTTTTACGATTTTAACCTTACATCCGTTGCCAATGCCCGCAGCGTTTGCGTCATCGGTATCAACGTGCATTTCGAGTCTAAAATCGGGATGTACACGCACCTGAACGTCATACCAGCGCGTTCTGCGCTTACCGCTTACGTCAACGGTTACTGTATCTCCGTCAGCTATACCGAAATCTCTTGCCTCTACGGGCGACATATGAATGTGGCGGTTAGCTATTATACAGCCCTCCGAGAGTGCTACGACACCCTTCGGTCCGATTATGGTAATCGGAGATGAGCCTGCGATATTGCCCGACTCACGAACGGGAGGCTTAACCTTCAGAACGTATGAATCGGTAGCGGATATCTCGACCTGCGACCTTTTTCTTACAGGGCCGAGCACTCGAACGCCCTCTATAGGACGGAGCGACGGTCCGACAATAGTAAGCTGCTCCTTGCAGGCATACTGACCGGGCTGTGAGAGGTCCTTAAGAGGTGTAAGCTCGTATCCAACGCCGAAAAGAGCTTCAAGATCCTCGCGGGAGAGGTGAATGTGTCTATTGGAAACTCCTACGGGAACGTCGCCCGAGGTGTCATCATTCCCGCCCATACCGGAGAGCACACGCTTTACAAGCCCTTCAATCTGTTCTCTTGTAAATTCCATAATATATTCCTTTCGATTGCACTTTACTACCGAAAAGCTTAACACGGGTTAAGCTTTTCGGTAGTACCCAAAGGGCAAAAGCCCTTTGGAGACTACCCTGCCCTCTTTATTACTTGATAGAGGGAAGAAGCTTCTCCACGTCAGCGTGGGGTCTGGGGATTACGTGAGTTGCTATTACCTCACCGAGAGAGGTGGCAGCAGCCGAGCCTGCCTCAACAGCAGCCTTAACAGCTCCTACGTCACCGCGAACCATAACGCTTACAAGTCCGGAACCGATCTTCTCGGAGCCGACGAGGATAACGTTAGCTGCCTTTACCATTGCATCAGCAGCCTCGATTGCAGCAACAAGACCTCTGGTCTCTACCATACCAAGTGCTTCCATTTTCAAATCCTCCTATAAGATTTTAATAAACTATTTTATATATTTCAAAGCTTTGCGCTTCAAAATCAAGAATTAGCCCGTCGTCAGGAATTTCATAATGTCGGGGTGCGGGCGTGCAATCACCTCACAGCATTTTACGTTGCCTACCTCGGCGGCGGCAGCGGCACCTGCTTCAAGCGCCGCGCGCACCGCGGAGACCTCGCCCTCGACGACAATAGTTACGAGTCTGCCGCCGAGGCGCTTCTCCACGTGAATAAGCTTAACGTCTGCTGCTTTAGCCATAGCGTCAAGTCCGGTGATTGCGGCAACGAGAGCCTGCACTTCGAGTAACGCTATTGCCTTCATATTACAAGCCCTTTATTACTTGATAACAGGAAGGAGCTTCTCAACGTCTGCGTGGGGTCTGGGGATTACGTGAGTTGCTATTACCTCACCGAGAGAGGTGGCAGCAGCCGAGCCTGCCTCAACGGCAGCCTTAACAGCTCCTACGTCACCGCGAACCATAACGCTTACAAGACCCGAGCCTATCTTCTCCGAGCCGATAAGAACTACGTTTGCAGCCTTTACCATAGCGTCGGCAGCCTCAATTGCCGCAACGAGACCTCTCGTCTCTACCATACCAAGTGCTTCCATCATTTTTGTGTTTCTCCTTAAAAATTTATTTATTATTTCTTAATTTATCCTTACCGAGCGCGGACAGGTGCGCAAACCACTCTATATCCTCGCTCTGCCTTGCAATTACCTTGTGGGTAATGTAAAGCTCTCTTTTTTCAGCCTCGGCCTTTCCTGCCATAACGGCAGCCTCAACCGCCGCGGCAGAGCCCTCGACCTTTATCGCCATAACGAGAGGGACTCTTGCCGAGTCTCCGCCCGCAGGCTTATTCTTGTCAATTGCAACCACCGTGACCTCGGCAGCCTTTGCCATAGCGTCGGCAACCACGATAGCGGTAGCAAAGCCGTAAACCTCTATCATTCCAAGTGCCATATATCAGCACCTCACTCGGCCACGTAGCAGATTTTAATACCCTGCTGGGAAACGTTCATTTCCATAGCCTCGTTGAGCTTGTCAAGCGGATAGGTGTGGGTGATGAGCTCCTTTATCGGAATGTTCATCTCTCTTGCCTGACGAAGGAATGCCATAGTGGTGGGATAATCGTCTGCGCTGTAGTCCCAAGAGCCTACTATCGAGATTTCCTTATTGCACATTGCAAAGTGGGGGTTAACGCTGTACTCACCGTTGTTTACGAAGAAGCCCATCTCGCACATACCTCCGCCGCGGCGTATGTATTCGTAAATGTCCTTTGCGGCTGCGGGAGCACCCGTGCACTGGAAGGCAAAGTCAACGCCAATACCCGAGCTGATACCCTTGACCTTTGCAACTCGCTCCTCAAGGGAAGTGATTTCCTTGAAGCTTATGACGGTCTTAGCACCGAGCTTCTTTGCCATCTCGAGTCTTTTGGGAGTTCCGTCGATTGCGACGATATGGTTTACACCTGCTGCCCTGAGCACGCTTATCATAACGAGTCCGACAGGGCCAAGACCCTGAACGAGCACCTTAGAGTTGAAGTTGATAAGACCCGTGGTGTTAGCGCGCTTGAGTGCGTGTACGCAAACACAGGCAAGCTCGAGAAGCATTCTCTCCTTTAAGTCAAGGTCGTTTACTACGAAATAGGTAGCACCCTTGCCTCTGATGAGGAGATGAGTCGAGAACCAACCGGTCAGCGGCTGTGCGTCGCTGTGGGGGATAAGGCCGAACACGCCCTGCTTGTCGCAGAGGTTAGTATTCGCGGGGTGGTTGCGGCAAATCTGACACTCACCGCAGCTGATAACGCTGGTGACAATCTTGTCGCCAACCTTGATGGGATTGCCCGCAGTATCGGTCTTGATATTCTTACCGAGGGCGATAATCTCGCCTGTGCCCTCGTGTCCGAGAGTTACGGGTATAATTCCGAACGGATCTGCGCGCCACTCGTGAACGTCGGTGCCACAAACGCCGCAGCCCTCAACCTTAACGAGAATGTCGTCATCCTCAAGCTTCGGAACGTCAAACTCCTTAACCTCTATTTTTTTCTGTGCTGTGAGCATTGCAACCTTCGCAGTCTTGGGGATAGCTCCTGCCGCCTTTGCGCCGGGTGCCATCTCGCCGAGAATCTTGCGAACAATGCTCTCAACCTGTGATGAAGTAATATTCATTTCTTACACTCCTATATTAGATGATACGGAAATTGTCGCTCATTACGCAGCGGCGATAGCGTGTGAAGCTTCTCGCGCTGGTAATTCCCTCTCCTGTAGGGCCCGCTATCGTGAAGGTGGTGTGTCCCTCTCCGCCGAAGCCTATTCCTGCATAAGAGGGGGCATTCTTGACGAAGATTGTGGTCTCCACAGCTCTTGCAAAGCGGGTGAGATTGTCAATGTTCTTCGAGTGCATATGCGCCGTATGTCGGCACCCGTGCTCAGCTTTTACCGCAAGGTCAATAGCCTCGTCGATGTTTTTAACTCTCACTATCGGAAGAATTGGCATCATAAGCTCGTGCTGTACGAAGGGGTGGTCGAAATCGGTCTCGCAGATAATGCAGCGAACCTCGTCACCCACACGCACGCCTATTTTCTCAAGCAGAACCTTGGCGTCACGTCCTACGCACTCGCGGCTGACGGTTTTGTTGATAACGCCGGTTTTGGGGTTCTTCTTATCCTCAAGAACGATTTTCGCAAGGCGGTCTGCCTGTTCACCATTTATCTGGTATGCACCGTTTGCCTTCATAGCCGATATCAGCTCGTCCGCGATATTCGCAAAGGCGAACACCTCTTTTTCTGCGATACAGGGAAGGTTGTTGTCAAAGGAGCAGCCGTCGATAATATCCTTGCCCGCCTTCCTCACGTCGGCGGTATCGTCAACGATAACGGGAGGATTGCCCGCGCCCGCGCCGATAGCCTTCTTTCCGCTCGAAAGAACGCTCCTTACAACACCCGGACCGCCCGTACAAACGAGAAGCCTTATCACGGGGTGCTTATACATTATGTTCGCCGTATCAAGCGTGGGCTTTATAACCGACGCTACGAGAACGTTCGGGCCGCCC
This sequence comes from Eubacteriales bacterium, assembly GCA_045657165.1. Taxonomy (GTDB): domain Bacteria; phylum Bacillota; class Clostridia; order Oscillospirales; family CAG-272; genus UBA1740. The sequence goes on along the minus strand of JAZOSP010000116.1, from coordinate 14,055 downwards.
GCCGCACGGCTTGCGCGGTTGACAAGGTCAATCGCATAATTTGAGGTTGCTATCGCGCCGGGGTGAGGGTTGAAGACAACACCGTTGCCGGCAGCAATCATACCTATACTGTTGCATATTACTGTTTCGGAGGGGTTAGTGCTGGGGGTTATGCTTCCAACAACTCCGAAGGGCGCCATCTCGGTAAGAGTAAGTCCGCAGTCACCCGTCTTAACCTGTGCTACTATATCGGCGGTTCCGGGGGTCTTATCAGCAACGAGAATGTGCTTTGCCGTCTTGTGCTCTACTCTGCCCATCTTCGTTTCGGCAACGCCGAGCGCCGCCATTATCGGAGCCTCCTTGCGGCAAAGCTCGCGGATAGCGGAAATTATGCGCTCGCGCTCCTCAAGGGTCATAGCGCGCACCGCCTTGTAGCCTGCGGTTGCTGCGGTTATCGCATCATTCATATCGGCATAAACGCCTATGAATTTGCGGCCCTCGTACTCCTCGGCACTCCACTTACCACTCGCGCCCGAGGTCGCACCGCCAAGTCCCGAAAGAACTCTCTTAACAACCTCCTCAATCTGCGCTTCTGTCCAGTTTATTGCCATTTTTTATCTCCTACAGGTAAAAATTATTTACCGAGAGCAGAAAGCACTCTTCTCGTAATCTCCTCAACGAGAGCCTCGGTGTTCTGGCACGCGGGCTTCTCCTCCTCGATTTCAATGCCGGGGTGACGGCCGGGAAGGTTCATCTTCTTACGAAGCTCCATAAGCTTCTTAAGCTGGTCGTTGGGAATCTCGTGAACTGCGCCAAGCTCCATTGCGTTCTTGCAAATCTTTGCGTTGAACTCAACCTCCTCCATAATGAAGAGAGCCTTGGTGAGATTGCAGCCTACGGTAAGAGCGCCGTGGTTCTTAAGAAGGAATGCGTCGTGGTTCTGAATGTAGGGCTCAAGAGAATCGGGAATCTCCATAGTAGAGGGAGTACCGTACTCGCAGGTGGGAACGTCACCGATGGTGAGAACCGCCTCGGGAAGAATGTACTGGTCGAGGTCTACGCCTGCAACGGTGAAGGCGGTAGCAATCGGGGGATGAGCGTGAACGACTGCGTTAACGTCGGGGCGCTCCTGGTAAACGCGCATGTGCATTTTGATTTCCGAGGAGGGATTGAGCTTACCCTCAAGCTTGTTACCGTTTCTGTCAACCTTGATAATCATATCGGGGGTAAGGTCGCCCTTCGACACGCCGGTGGGCGTGCAGTAGTACTCATTCTCGCTGACCTTAACCGAAATGTTACCGTCGTTTGCGGCAACGAAGCCAAGATTGTAGATCTTATGACCTACCTCGCAGATTTCCTTTTTGATTTCGTAGGGTGATTTCATTGTCTTTTTTCCTTTCGGTTTATATATTTTTTATTTTTGATATCAATAGGGTTTAATTTTGCTATTCGTATATTCGCTTCGAACGAAGCTCCTCCTCGGTCTCTCCTATCGAGAAGGCACGGGCTGAGTTCTCGTAAACTATCTTATAGCAGAGAGCGTCGATAACCACAAGCCTCGATATGTGCGAATTAAGTCCGAGGCTGCTGTGCCTCGTTTCCTCGGTGTCGGTGAGCAGAAGAATGTCGCTCTGTCTTGCAATCGGCGAGCGCTCCTTTGAGGTCAGAGCCACCGTCGTAGCGCCGTGCGAGCGCCCCGTCTTGAGTGCCTCCACGATGTCCTTTGACGCACCCGATTGAGATACGCCGATAAGCACGTCGCCCGCTTTTAGCTGAGATACCGCTATCGCCTGCATATGAGTGTCGGCATATGCACTTGAGTTGCAGCCTGCACGCAGGAATTTATTGCTTGCGTCCTCGGCGACCGAGGCTGACGTACCAAGACCGATAAGCACCACGCGTCTTGCCTCGGCAATTGCCTTAGCGGCGCGAGTCATACACTCGGCAGAAAGCGTCTTTTTCGTTCGCTCAAGCGACATATAGGCGTCGTTGCACACCTTTTCGAATATGGCAAAGCAGTCGTCCTCGCCCGTTATCGTAGGAGAAATTACCTTTTTGTCGTGCTCCTTTGCGAGCATGACCTTTAACTCCTGATAGCCCGAATAACCGAGACGCTTTGAGAAGCGGACTATCGTTGCCTCGCTGCTTTCACATTTGGAGGCAAGGTCGGTTATTGAAAACGGCAGGATTTCACCCGAATGGGAAAAAAGCCAATCCGCGACCCTTTTTTCAGACTTACCCATATCACTGTACATGAGCTGCGCCTGTAATAAGGTCCTATTCAATTTTTTGCCTCCTTTCTCGTGTTTTGAAAATAATTTTCAATTTTCGGTTTATATTTTCATTTATTATCCGTTGTTTTGAAAATTCTTTCCATAATTTATGAAAATTACTTTCACAATTCCGATTTTATCATAGTTTTACTGTTTTGTCAATATATTTCTGTAATTTATTCGGAATTTTTATTATAAAGTCAATAAATTGGCTGTTTTATGGTAAAATCGATTTTGCTGACCCTCCTTGATTTATGAAAATAATTTTCATTTTTTCGCATTTTAAGAGTTTTTAATGAAAAATTGTGAAATCAATTTCGTTCACACATTTTTCATATTTAGCACTTTGCTTTTTCGCTTTGTCGTACGTTTTCTTCCTTAAGTAATATAGAGAAAGAGTGCCTGCCAATAAACCTTGGCAGGCACTCTTAGTTTTTATGAAATTATCTCTTCATCTGTATTTTGAGGTTTCCGATAGCGGTTGCCTCGATAGGCAGCGCAACGACGCGCTTGCCGGTGTGCTTTTCGGTAAGAGCGTTGAGGTAACCGTTCTTTGCTCCGCCTCCTACTATGTAAATCTCGGTATAGGTGCGGCCGGTATTCGCCTCAAGGTCGTCTATTGCCCTCTTGTAGCCGACAGCAAGGCTGACGTACGCAGCGTTGAAATAATCGGCGTCGCAGGCAGGAGTAGGCAGACCGCGCGACTCAAAGTAGTCGTAAATTGCCGCCTTCATGCTATCAGGCGCCATAAATACGGGGGCATTGACGTCAAAGACCTCGGCGAAGCTTGAGGTCGCCGCCATATCGGCGATCTCGCCCCAAGAGGTATCGGGGCACATTTCGCGGCGCAGGCTCTGTATAATCCACATACCCGTGATGTTCTTCTGGTATCTGTTGTAGCCTACACCGCCCTCGTTTGAGTAATCCGACTCGCGGCTCTTTTCGTCGGTTATAGCCTTGGGCGTCTTAACACCGAGCAGCGACCACGTACCAGAGGAGATGTAGGGCGCTGTGGTTTCCATATCAATAGCCTCAACGGCACTGCCCGTGTCGTGGGTTGCGCAAAGAACGACGTCAAGGTCGCCGCCGACCTCGCGTGCAACCTCGGGCTTAAGTCTGCCAACGAGAGTACCGGGGGCATTGATGGGAGCAATGAGTGTCTCGGGAAGACCGAGCCTTGCCCATATTTCCCTGTCGAACTCGAGCGTCTCGGAATTTACAAGACCCGTGGTGGTAGCCTCGGTGAACTCCTTTACCTTTTTGCCTGTAAGCTTATACATAAGGAACTCGGGGAGCATAAGAAAATCGGTAACGCCCTCGAGTCTGCCTGCCAGCTTGTCGGCGTAGAGCTGATAGATGGTGTTGAAGGTGTTGAACTGAATACCCGTTCTCGAATAAAGCTCGGCAAAGGGTATAATTTTGTGAACCTCCTCAATGGGCTTCTCAACTCTGGAGTCGCGGTAGGCGTAAATCGGCTTAACCTCTTTGTCACCGCGAAGAAGCGCGTAGTCAACGCCCCATGTGTCGATAGAGAGGCTCACGAGGTCGGGGTATTTCGCGAGCGCGATTTTAAGTCCCGCCTTAACCTCGGAGAAAAGTCTGTCGGTATCCCATACGAGATGACCGTCGACGGTGTCCATTCCGTTCGGGAATCGGTAGAGCTCCTCGGTAACGAGCTCTCCGTCGCGCATATAGCCGACGATATGTCTGCCGCTTGAGGCACCGATGTCTATTGCAAGATAGCTTTTCATAATTTACTCCGTTCTGCCGCACGCACGGCACTCTTTATTTCAATATAATAATATCACAAACCGTTAAACTTTGCAAGAGGCAGATTTTATTCCTCCGATTGCTGCGGCGCGTCCTTAATTCTTTTGATATCGTAGGGAGTGGTCTGATATACGAAATAATTAAGCCAGTTAGTAAAGAGAAGCGTGGCGTGACCGCGCCAGCTTATCATGGGGGGCTTTGTATCGTCGTCGTCCGGGAAATAATTTTCGGGGATTTTCGGCGATATTCCCGCCGCCTTATCGCGAGTGTATTCCTTATTCAAGGTCTCTGCGTCGTATTCCGAGTGACCAGTGACGAAAATCTGTCTGCCGCCCGGTGTCGTGACGGTGTAAACTCCCGCCTTGTCCGACGAGGCAAGAATCCTAAGTCCGGAGATTCTCTCTACGTCCTCGCGCAAGACCGTAGTGTAGCGCGAGTGCGGAACGTAAAAGACGTCGTCAAAGCCGCGGAAAAGTATCGAGCGCTTGTAATCAACCCTGTGAGCGTAAACACCCGAGAGCTTCTCGGGGAGCTCGTGCTTTTTTATTCCAAAGTGATAGTAAAGCCCTGCCTGCGCGCCCCAGCAGATATGGAGAGTGCTTTGCACGTGGGTTTTCGACCACTCCATAATCTCTGTTAGCTCATCCCAATAATCGACGTCCTCAAACTCGAGCTTCTCAACTGGCGCACCCGTGATTATCATGCCGTCGAAGTATCTCTCGCGCACGTCGGAAAACTGTTTATAAAAGGCTAAGAGGTGCTCCTCTGAGGTATTCTTCGATTTATGGCTTTCAGTATGGATAAGTTCAATCTCAACCTGCAAGGGAGTATTACCAAGAAGGCGCGATAATTGTGTCTCTGTGTCAACTTTAGTTGGCATTAAGTTGAGAATTAGTATCTTTAAGGGACGAATGTCCTGCGTTATCGCGCGAGTTTCGGTCATTACGAAAATGTTCTCGTCCTCGAGAATTTTCACCGCCGGAAGCTCGTTTGGTATCTTTATAGGCATATAAATTCTCCTAATTTCAGTTTATTGAGTCGAGCGCCTCACGAAGGTCGTCGATAAGGTCATCGGCGCTCTCAATTCCGCAGGAATAGCGGATAAGGTCCGGGGATACACCGGCAGCCTCGAGCTCCATATCGTTCATCTGTCTGTGCGTTGCGCTCGCGGGGTGCAGGCAGCAGGTACGCGCGTCGGCAACGTGAGTTTCTATTGCGCCGAGCTTCATGTTTTTCATAAAGGTCTCAGCCGCAGCTCTGCCTCCCTTAACTCCGAAGCTAACGACGCCGCATGTGCCGTGCGGCATATATTTTTTCGCAAGCTCGTAATATTTATCGCCCTCAAGACCGGGATATTTAACCCAAGTGACGTTCGGGTGATTTTTGAGGAAGGTTGCAACGGCAAGCGCGTTCTCGCAGTGGCGCTCCATGCGTACGTGCAGGCTCTCGAGTCCAAGTCCGAGAAGGAATGCTGACTGCGGCGACTGCGTGCAGCCGAAATCGCGCATAAGCTGTGCCGTCGCCTTAGTTATATACGCGCCCCCCTTGCCAAATCTCTCGTAATAGTTAACGCCGTGGTAGCTCTCGTCGGGGGTGCAGAGGCAATCGAACTTGCCGGACGCCGCCCAGTCGAATTTGCCCGAGTCAACTATACAGCCGCCAACGGCACTGCCGTGACCGTCCATATACTTGGTGGTGGAATGGGTGACGATATCAGCACCCCACTCGAACGGACGGCAGTTGACGGGGGTGGCAAAGGTGTTGTCAATAATAAGCGGAACTCCGAACTCGTGCGCCACCTTAGCGAATTTCTCGATGTCGAGTACGTTAAGCGCGGGGTTTGCGATAGTTTCACCGAACACCGCCTTGGTATTAGGTCTCATAGCCGCGCGAAGCTCCTCCTCGGTCGCGTCGGGAGAAACGAAGGTGAACTCAACACCCATGCGCTTCATTGTTACGGCAAAGAGGTTATAGGAGCCACCGTAGATAGCGCTCGACGACACGACGTGGTCGCCGCATGACGCTATATTGAATACGGCAAAGAAATTAGCCGCCTGACCCGACGAGGTGAGCATTGCGGCAGTGCCGCCCTCAAGTGAGCATATTCTTGCCGCAACCGTATCGCAGGTGGGGTTCTGAAGGCGCGAATAGAAATATCCCGACGCCTCGAGGTCAAAAAGCTTGCCCATATCCTCGCTCGTAGCGTATTTGAAGGTTGTGCTCTGCACTATTGGAATCTGGCGAGGCTCACCGTTTCCGGGGGTGTAGCCGCCCTGAACACATTTGGTTTCAATTCTCAAGTTTTTCTTATCCATTTTAACGCTTCCTTTCGTTCTCTTACCTTTAATTATTATATTGCGGTGAAAAAAGAAAAGTCCTCCGCCTCATAAATGAGACGAACGACCAGTGTCATCCGCGGTACCACTCAAATTGCGCTGTAGCGCCCCTCGAGGCTCGAAAAAGCCCTGCGCCTCTAACGCTGCGCCTGCGTGCCGCCCTAAACTACGTCTCGAACTGCCGACTCGGGAGCCATAGAAATTCGACACCCCGCTGTCGCCTCACACCAAACGGCGACTCTCTGTGAGCGTTCCTTCGATTCCCTCTCCGTCACTGTCATTTTACAAAATAAATTGTATCATACGAAATCCGATTTGTCAATAGGTAAGAAAAAAATACAAAGCCGCCGCGGCTTTCACCGCGGCGGCTCATTTTTAGTTGGTCTCTAATTAGCTATAGAAATCTACAAGCTTCTTAAGTCTCTCGTACTTAGCCTTAGCAGCTTCCTCTGCCTTTGCAAAGAGCTCCTTTGCACGCTCGGGGAATGCCTGTGCAAGTCTTGTGTATCTTGCTTCACCGGTGATGAAGTCCTGATAGCTTGCGGTAGGCTCCTTCGAATCAAGCGAGAAGGGATTCTTGCCCTCTGCCTTGAGCGCGGGATTGAAGCGGAACATCTGCCAATAGCCTGCCTCAACAGCCTTCTTCATCTCAGCCTGGCAGTTAGCCATACCGCCCTTGATGGAATGCATTTCACAAGGAGCGTAGCCGATGATGAGCGAGGGACCGGGATATGCCTCAGCCTCTGCAATTGCCTTAAGGGTCTGGTTCATATCAGCGCCCATAGCGATCTGTGCAACGTAAACGTAGCCGTAGGACATTGCAATCTCAGCAAGGTTCTTCTTGCCGATTGCCTTACCTGCTGCTGCGAACTGTGCAACCTGACCGATGTTAGACGCCTTGGATGCCTGTCCGCCGGTGTTGGAGTAAACCTCGGTATCGAATACCATAACGTTTACGTCCTCGCCGGAAGCGAGCACGTGGTCAAGACCGCCAAATCCGATATCGTATGCCCAGCCGTCGCCGCCGAAGATCCATACAGCCTTCTTCGAGAGGAACTGCTTCTCAGTAAGGATAGCCTTTGCATCCTCGCAGCCCTTTTCTGCCCAGCCCTCAAGGAGCTCAACAAGAGCCTTGGTAGCTGCCTCGTTCTTCGCACCGTCGTTTACGGTGTTGAGATACTCGTCAACTATCGCACGGCACTCATCGCAGGGAGTGTTAAGAGCCTTTACCTTCTCGATAAGTCTGTCGCGAATGGTCTTCTGACCGATATACATACCGAGACCGTGCTCTGCGTTATCCTCGAAGAGCGAGTTCGCCCACGCGGGACCTCTGCCGGACTCGTTGTTTACGGTATAGGGAGTAGCAGGTGCGGAGCCGCCCCAGATGGACGAGCAACCGGTTGCGTTGGAGATATACATTCTCTCACCGAAGAGCTGAGTTACAAGACGTGCGTAGGAGGTCTCTGCACAGCCTGCACAGGAGCCCGAATACTCGAGGAGGGGCTGCTTGAACTGGCTGCCCTTGACCGATACGGAAATGAGCTCGCTCTTTTCCTTAACCTGTGCAACAGCGTAGTCGTAAGCTGCCTGCTGGTCAAGCTGAGTAGCGATGGGCTTCATCTCGATAGCAGTACCGAGCTTCTCGTTCTTGTTAACGGGACAAGCCTTAACGCAAAGGGTACAGCCCATACAGTCAAGCGGCGACACCGCCATAGTGAACTTGTAATTCGTCTTGATAACGGGCTTAGCCGCGAACTTCGTTACCTCGGGAGCTGCTGCAGCCTCCTCCTCGGTCATAGCGAAGGGACGGATACAAGCGTGAGGACATACGAATGCGCAGTTGTTACACTGGATACAGTGCTCGGGGTTCCACTGAGGAACGGAAACGGCAACGCCGCGCTTCTCATAAGCTGCGGAGCCCTGGGGGAAGGTGCCGTCTGCATACTTAGCAAAGGTAGAAACGGTGAGGGAGTCACCCTTCATCTTACCAACGGGAAGAACGATGTCGTTAACGAAGTCAACGAGGTCAGCTCTCTTACCGGTAGCCTTAGCAGCTGCGGGAGTCTCGCCTGCGTTAGCCCATGCAGCAGGAACGTCAACCTTGGTAAGAGCGTCCTTACCTGCGTCGATAGCGGCATAGTTGAGGTCAACTATTGCCTGGCCCTTCTTTATGTAGGACTTGTATGCTGCCTTTTTCATATACTCGATTGCTTCGTCGATGGGGAGAATCTTTGCAAGAGCGAAGAATGCAGACTGAAGAACGGTGTTCTTAACCTTTGCGTTACCGAGGTCGATAGCAAGCTTGGTAGCATTGATGGTGTAGAACTCGATGTTGTTCTTAGCGATGTAGGACTTAACCGATGCGGGAAGATGAGCGTCAAGCTCCTCTGCCGACCAAGGACAGTCGAGAAGGAATCTACCGCCGGGCTTAACGTCGCTTATCATATCATACTTGTTGAGGTATGCGTTGTTGTGGCAAGCAACGAAGTCTGCCTTGTTGATATAATAGGAAGACTTAATGGGGCTGTCACCGAATCTAAGGTGCGAGATGGTGATACCCGAGGTCTTCTTGGAGTCATACTGGAAGTATGCCTGAATGAACTTGTCGGTGTGGTCACCGATAATCTTGATAGAGTTCTTGTTAGCACCAACGGTTCCGTCGCCGCCAAGACCCCAGAACTTGCACTGAATCATATCAGTGGGAGCGGTGTCGGGAGCAGCAGCTTCCTCAAGAGAGTGACCGGTAAGGTCGTCAACGATACCAACGGTGAAGTGGTTCTTGGGAGCCTTAGCTGCCATGTTAGCAAAAATTGCGAACATAGAAGCAGGGGTGGTGTCCTTAGAGCCAAGACCGTATCTACCGCCGATAACCTTTACGCCTCTGCCGCACTCGGAAAGAGCAGTAACAACGTCAAGGTAAAGGGGCTCGCCAAGAGAGCCGGGCTCCTTGGTCCTGTCAAGAACGGAAACTATCTTTGCGGTAGCGGGAATAGCCTCACAAAGCTTCTCTGCTGCGAAGGGTCTGTAAAGACGAACCTTAACAAGACCAACCTTCTCGCCCTTTGCGGTGAGGTAATCGATAACCTCCTCTGCTACGTCACAAACAGAGCCCATAGCGATGATAACGCGCTCTGCATCGGGTGCACCGTAGTAGTTGAAGAGCTTGTAATCGGTGCCAAGCTTTGCGTTATCCTTGTCCATGTACTCCTCAACGATAGCGGGGAGATTGTCATAGTAGGGGTTGCACGCCTCTCTGTGCTGGAAGAAGATATCGCCGTTCTCTGCCGAGCCGCGAAGTGCGGGAGCAGTCTCGGGGTTGAGAGATCTGTTACGGAATGCCTGGAGAGCGTCCCAGTCGAGCATCTCTGCAAGATCCTTGTAATCCCAAGCGGCAACCTTGGTAATCTCGTGAGAGGTACGGAAGCCGTCGAAGAAGTTAAGGAAGGGAACTCTGCCCTTGATAGTAGCAAGGTGAGCAACTGCACCGAGGTCCATAACCTCCTGAGCGTTGGTCTCAGCCATCATAGCAAAGCCGGTCTGACGGCAAGCATAAACGTCGGAGTGGTCGCCAAATATGTTAAGCGCGTGAGAAGCTACGCATCTTGCGGAAACGTGAATAACGCAAGGAAGAAGCTCGCCCGCAATCTTGTACATATTGGGAATCATAAGAAGAAGTCCCTGCGATGCGGTGTAAGTGGTAGTAAGTGCGCCTGCGGCAAGAGAGCCGTGTACGGCACCTGCTGCACCTGCCTCGGACTGCATCTCGACAACCTTTACATTAGTGCCGATCACGTTCTTCGCGGGCTCGCCAAAAATGTTCTTGTTGGATGCGGACCAAGTGTCAGTAACCTCAGCCATGTTGGATGAGGGGGTGATAGGGTAGATGGCTGCAACCTCAGTGAACGCGTAAGACACGTGCGCTGCGGCTGTGTTACCATCCATAGAAATTTTCTTTCTTTCTATCATGGGTTTGTCCTCCATATAAAATATTATAAAATAAACTAAATTATGAGTTCCCTCGACTCAACATTATAACATATAATAGTCAAAAAGTAAATACCTTTAGAAAAATATTTTACAAAAATAAAGTCATTCGCGAAGAATCGTGAGAACAGGCGGTGTTTTTTTGCAGAGAGCTCCAAAAAATATAACTATTTATGAAATTTCAAGCCCGTTTTCACAGAGCTTATCCTGCAAAAAACGGGCTTGAATGTAAATAATTATTTACATATATGTGGAATTATTTCTTTTTTGCCACGCTTGAGAGAAGCGGTATAACCGCGAAGGCTACAAGCATGACGAGAGCTGCAACAAGGAAAATCTCGGGTGCGGGGATATATTCGGTGGTCATAATATCGGCACCGGGGTTTTCGAGCTTTATTCCGACGGCTTTATTGATTCCGTTTCCTATCATAGGTCCTGCGAGCATGGGAATGAGAACGCTAAATACCATTCTGACTCCCTGGAGCTTGCCTACTGCGCCCTCGGGCGTGTAGTCGCGCACGGTTGAGCCGCAAAGCGCACTGACGAATATATAGCCTGTAATCATAATGAAGCCGGATATACCGAAGAGGATAAGAGTCGCTACGTGATTTTCAAATTTTGATAGATACATACCGACAAGTCCCATCGCCATAACCCCTGCGGCAGCGTAAAGCAGGACTACCTTATTCTTCTTATCGGAGAGCCTGCCGAGATAAAGATTTATCAGTGCACCGAGTACTATCGCAAGACCGAATACAATGCTGTACTCGATAACCGAGAAGCCGAGACTCTCGCGCATGTATATTATGAGGTAGGGCATAAATATCTGGCAGGCGATACCGTATATCAGCACTATTAAAAGAGTTGCGTAAAGTGGGAGATTCGTCTTAACGACAGACGGACGAAAGCCGTAGAAGATATCGCGAAGCCTGCCCGAGCGCTCCATATCGGGGCTATCCTTGATATAGAATATTCCGAATATGCCGCAAAGAGAGATTACTGCGCCGAGTATGATAAAAAGCGTGCGGTAGCCGATGAACTCTACGAGTATTCCGAACCCGCCAGCAACTATGAGCATAGCAATAAGAGGCAGGATTGACAGAACGCTCTCAACACGCCCTCTGTACGAGGTGTGAGTGTTATCGGTGACCCACGCATTGAACGCAGCGTCGTTCGCGCAAGAGCCGAAAAGGGTCATAACACAGTCACCGACCACCACCGCAATAAGAGTTACCGAAACGGCGGCAGCTTCGTCAATGCCGAGAATTTGCGACGTGAGTGTAGGTGAGAGACACCCGAACAGTGCTACCGTGACACCCCAGATTGCATACCCCCACGCTATAAAGGAGCGACGGTTGCCAAGCTTGTCTGAGAGCACGCCCGCGACGAGTGTTGCAACGGTTGCCATAATGCCGCTTAACTGCACCATCAGGGTTATCGTATCAAGATTTGCCGCCACCTCGTCGAAAACGAATAGGTTGAAGTACATATTCTCAACCGACCAGGCAAGCTGACCTACAGTACCGAAAAGCAAAAGGATAAGCCATTTTTGCTTTGAAAATTTAAGACTCATATTAAAAATCTCCGTTCTGCGACAGTCTGCTGCCGCTTTATAGATGAAGTTTTTTACGCATAGATTATATCAAAATAATCGACCCGTGTCAATAAAATGTAAAAAATATAGTATTTTTCATTTTTCCTCTTGACAAACCGAGATTTCTTTGCTATAATTGTAAGGCGTCAGTCGGAAGGTTAGCTCAGTTGGGAGAGCATCTGCCTTACAAGCAGAGGGTCACAGGTTCGAGCCCTGTACTTTCCACCAAAATAGCATCAAGGAAAGCGGTTAGCACCTATTAGGTCGGGCTCGAACCTTAGGCAATAAGTGCTGTTAAGCACGTTTGCTGAGCCCATGTACTTTCCACCAAAATAGCACCAAGGAAAGCGGTTAGCACTTATTGCTCAAGCCCCTTCCCTAATATTCAGTCACGGAAGTGACGACAGAAGATACGGCTTGGTAGCTCAGTTGGTTAGAGCGCTAGCCTGTCACGCTAGAGGTCGTGGGTTCGAGCCCCATCCGAGTCGCCAATTTCTTCTAACGTTACGGCTCGACAAAAACGCAACGTGTTTTTGTGCAGTAAGAGCGCTTCTCCGCTCGTCTGCGAGCCTCATCCGAGTCGCCATATTGTATCTCCTATCTATTCGCGGATTTAGCTCATTTGGTAGAGCGCCACCTTGCCAAGGTGGAGGTGGCGGGTTCGAGCCCCGTAATCCGCTCCAAAACAAAAACCAGCCTACGTGGCTGGTTTTTTGTTTTGGAACTTAGATTTCGTGGTTTCTCCGCACATAGCGGAGATAGCCCCCAAGCCGTGTCGCACCAAAGCGACTAGGCGTCAAAATCCCTCTTGGGATTTTGTTAGGCAGTATTTGCGCCCCAAAGCGCAAATACTGCGGTAATCACGCTCCAACTCACAGTGGCCGTTTTTTCTTTTACAGCCCCTTAATTGTAAATTATATTTGTCATTCCGCGCGAAGTAATCTTTCCTTCAAGGTAATGTTTGAGTCCCTCGGGATTGGATATAGCCTTCGTATCGATGTCCCAAACACCGGGGCAATCAACCGCAATGTCCCCATAGTTAAACATGCTTCCGAAGAGGCTTTTGTTAACAGTTACGGCATACACACCTGCAAATACCGTCTGTTTTTCCTGCTTATTAAGCACTCCTGACTTGGTTACGACTCTATCGTCGTAAAATTCTATCGTATAGCATCTTGCCGCAACTATTCTCGCAATTTGTACAATAAGAGGAATAATAAGCCAGCAGAAAAGAATAAGCCAAAGGCTTATGGATGCTACCATGCTCTTTTTTACAACGTAATTTGGATTCATAATAATCTCCTTTTTTTAAAATACTTCATATATACCAAAATGGGATATTTACATTATACCAAAATGGTATAATAATGTCAAGAGGTTATCGAAATATTTTAGGAGATTATATGAAGTTTCGTTTGAAGGAGTTAAGGCGACGACACGGACTTTCTCAGCTTCAACTCGCATTAAAGCTTGATATGAATCAAAACACCATAAGCCGTTACGAAAGTCTTGAGCGCGAAGCGGATTACGCGACTCTTATAAAATTTGCCGATTTCTTTGACGTCTCTATTGACTATCTCCTTGGCAGAACAGATATAAAAACAACCCCGAAATGATAGGGTGATGTCCTTAGCGGAGAATTTTACACTTTGGGCAAAGTGCGAGCATCGCATTTGACTAGTCAAACGCAAATGGGCTAAGCCCAAGCCCTTATAACAACAGAAAGAGATAACAAATCGGTTCGTAGCCGAAATGTTATCTCTTTTTCTGTTGGTGAAGTTTTGCTACCGCAAAAGTGAAGTTGCTACGCAGTGAAGTTTGTGCTACGCACAAGTGAAGTTAAGTTTGCCCATCACTTCGCCGTCAGGCGAAACTTCACTCACGAAGTGAACTTCACTATCAGCGATAACTTCACTTGCCCAAAGGGCAAACTTAGTTAGCGTGATACTCCGTTAAGAGTATCACGCTATTTCGGGGTTGTTTTTGTTTTTTAGTCAATCGTCATATCCATTTTTCTTCTCAGAATCTTGCGCAGAGTGTTCTTCGGGAACTCCTCCTCGCGCACCTTGAGTAGACCGATCTTCTTGTAGGGTACGGCGGTTTTATTGTATTCGTTTAC
>JAZOSP010000115.1:0-6293 GCA_045657165.1 Eubacteriales bacterium | reverse complement strand
TATGTATTTCTCCTTTTATTTTTATTTACACTTATATAATAGCATAAATGTTAAAAAAGTTCAAGGCTTTTATAAAATTGACGGGTGAGTACTTAATTAGTACCCACCCGTGTTTAGTTTTTGCCTTAGTTTTTCGGCTTTTTGATACGGTTAAGCTGACGGTTAAGCTTGAGGAGCTCTTCCTTTGTAAAGGAGATGTTCATCATACCCATCATAGAGGTAAGACGAAGCACGGTGAAGCCACCCATCATCTCCATAATGCCGCCTCCTCCCTTGAGGTCAACCTCAAAGCCACCGGATTTCTTCTCGCCCTTTTTGCCCTCGCTCATCTTCTTTTTGAGCTTTAAGCCGAAGCGCATAAACCAGAGCTTGCCCCAGAAGGACTTCATAATATCGCCGAGCTTATCGTTAAGCGAGAATCTGCCCTCGGGTGCGTCGATATCGAACCAGTTGAGAATCGCGCCCTTTTCAACGAGAACGTAGTCCATATTCATCTCGTCTACCTTGCGGATTTTACCCTCGTCGGAGAGCTCGCCCGCCTTGGCAACTATCGTGGACTCTCCAACGTTCGGAACGTCGAAGTAGAAGAAATGGTCGGGGGCGGTCTTCTTGCCAACACTCTCGCCGTTGACGAAGAGCTCAACCTCGGGCTGATTCGAGTAAACCGTTACACGGGTCACGTCCTCTACCCTGTCAACGTATCTCTTGCCGCAAAGGTGAACGAAGGGCTCGTCGGAAAGCCAAGCCTTATAAGCATAGAAAGCGTCCTTCTTGTACTTTCTGTCCATCGTGACAAGACCCTTGTGGTTCTGACCGTTCTCGCCGCCCTCAGCACGTGCGTCAGCGCCGAAATCGAACATGTTCCATACGTGGGTCGCCCACATATACTTGCGGCTGAAGAGCTGCTTTATAAGCTCCTCGTGATAATACGCCTGGTACTCCTCGGTGTAGTCGCCCTGCTTTGGGTCGGAGGTGTGCCAGTTAAGCGCCTCACAGCCATACTCGGAGCAGCCGATTGGAATGTTCGGGTGCGTCGCGTGGAACTTATCAAACCACGGGCCGTTCATAGAGGTGTCGCCGCCGTACCAGCCGAAGTAGTGGTTGTATGATACCACGTCGGGAATGAGGAGATACGGGTCGTCCATCTTGCACATTGAAACCGCTGCAATAGTGGTCTTACGGGTTTTATCCATCTCGTGACAGAGGTCGTTGAGTATTCTGTGATTCTCGAGCAGATCCTCATCGGAGCCTCCGATTGATATCTCGTTCGAAAGACCCCAAACTACGATAGAGGGGTGATTGTAGTTCTGAGCTATAAGCTCCTTCATCTGCGATACGGTGTTCTCGCGGCCACCGGGCATATGCTTCGAGATATAAGGAATCTCTGCCCAAACGACCATACCGTACTCGTCGCAAAGGTCGTAGAAATACTGGTCATGCTGATAGTGAGCAAGGCGGATAGTTGTAGCGCCGACCTCGGCAATAAGCTCCATATCCTCTCTGTGGTGCTCGGGGAGAAGGGCGTTGCCGACACCGAGTCTGTCTTGGTGACGGGATACGCCGCGAAGGGGGTACTCCTCACCGTTGAGAATAAAGCCACGGTTAGGGTCAATCTCAAAGCTGCGGCAGCCAAAGCGCGAGCATACGTTATCAATTACCTCGTCGCCCTCCACTATCTCTGCCTCACAGCAGTAAAGATAGGGGTCGCGGCGTCCGTGCCAGAGGTGTACGTCCTTTATTTCAAAGGTCACGCACTT
Source organism: Eubacteriales bacterium (assembly GCA_045657165.1). GTDB lineage: Bacteria > Bacillota > Clostridia > Oscillospirales > CAG-272 > UBA1740. The sequence goes on along the minus strand of JAZOSP010000115.1, from coordinate 4,536 downwards.
CTCTGCCGACTCGATTCTCTCTAACTCGTTTTCGTCCTTGTCGTAGAGAGTGTAAGCAATTTTCTGACCCTCACGAAGCTCGGTGGTGAATACGTGAACCTCGACGGTAGCGTCAGCACCGTTTACGGTGGGGGTGATCTGTATGCCGGGCGCGCCGTAGTAATCAAGGTCGAAGCGAGTCTTCGCTACGGCAATTACGTTCACGTCTCTGTAAAGACCGCCGTAGAAGGTGAAGTCTGCCATCTGGGGATAAACCTCGTCGCTCGGCGAGTTATCAACCGCGATAGCAAGCTCGCACCTGCCTGTGGCAAGTGCCGCGGTGATATTCACTCTGAACGTAGAGTAGCCGCCGTCGTGGTGACAGAGCTTCTCACCGTTTGCATAAACGTCTGCGGAGGAATTCGCGCCGCGGATTTCAAGATAGTATTCATCTGCCGTGGCAAGGCTATCCCTCTCAAGCGTTTTCGTATAAATGCAGGTGCCGCGGAAATAGTCGTTGCCGCCGTCCTGACCGTCGGTAGCGTTCCACGAGTGAGGGAGATTTACAAGCTCGCCCTCGCGGAGCGCGGCAACGTCTGCGGTGTCCTTGTAGAATTTCCACTCGGAATTGATATTGAGTACAGTTCTCATTGAAAAAACTCCTTGATGTTAGCTTTATAATTAAATATATTATGTAAACAATTCACGAAAAAATACGGCGCCCGAAGAAAAGCCCATCGGACGCCGTAAATCGCTCACGCGAGCTTTCTTATTTTACGCTTCCTCGGCTGCAGAAGCTGCCTCGGCGGCGTGACGGGCGTCAAGCTCCTCGTTCATCTTTAGAAGAGTCTTCTTGTCAAGGTTGTAAACGAGAGCAAGACCTATGAACTGCATAACGGCAGCAACAAGGAAGAGCACCGCTACAAGAACACGGAGATTAACCGCTACGTCCCAGCTGAGAAGCTCAACCTTAATGGACTGCGCACCGGTTACGGGGTCAACGTAGTTGTTCTGATATCCGAGCCCCGCCATAATTACGAGAGCAACGGCAGGACCAACGCCCTGTGCAAGCTTTCTGAAGAAGGAGTGAAGCGAGTATACGACACCCTCCTCGCGCTTGCCGGTTTTCCACTCGTTGTAGTCGATAGCGTCACCCATCATAGCCCAAGAAACCGTGGAATAAATACCAAGTCCGAGGCTGTAAACGAGCTGGCAGAGGACGTAAATAACGAGGTCAAGAGCAATATTGCTGGGTGTGATGATAAAGAGTCCGAGACCACCGACGATAGAGCAGACAGCGCCGATAACCGAGAGCTCCTTTTTGCCGTACTTCGAAACCATCTTGCGGGCAAGAGGGGTGAAGAGGATAATAGGAATCATAGCAAAGAGCTGAACGATACCCGAAATCTGCGCGTTTTCAAAGTAAATCTGGAACACAACGGAAACCGCGGTTGTAGCACCCTGCATGCCGATGAACATACCCATAGCGGCAAGAGTTGCGCCGACGGCGGGGCGGTTGAGGCAGAAGTTCTTCATAGCAACGATTACGTTGAACTTGGGAGTGTCCTCGTTAAGCTTGATTTCCTCATCAACACGAATCTCGGTGTTGCGAATCATGAACTGGAAGCAGATGAAGCCAAGCACACCCATGATGAGCGCGGCAACGAACACCATCATTCCGTTAAGAGTCTTTCCGTCAGACTCATAGATGATGAAGGGGAGAATAACCATGGGAAGCATGTTACCAACCATCGAGCCGATAGAACGCCATGCGGAAAGCGAGGCTCTGTCTGCAGGCTCCTTCGAGATAAGCGAAAGAAGCGAGCCGTAAGGAACGTTTGCAATGGTGTAGAATGCGTCCCAAATTACGTAACCGGCGATGAAGATAATAATTTTCGCCCAATCGGGAGCACCGGGGAACGGAAGGAAGCAGCACGCACCGCCTACGATAAGGCCGATAGAGCCGAACCATATGTAGGTTAGGAATTTGTTTCTCTTGTAAGTGCGCCTGTCAGAGTCGATAATAGTACCGATAAGCGGGTCGTTAATAGCGTCCCATATCTGTACCACAACGAGAAGAAGCGAGTACCAAAGTCCAAGACCCATAACCTGAGTCCAGAAAAGCGCCATGGTGCCCTTGAGCGCAAAGCTCATGTTACAGCCAAGGTCGCCGGCAGCGTAGGCAACGCTGTCGCGTATGCCGAACCTGCGCTTGCCGTTTTCGTCGAGTTTGACGTTTTTAGCCATAAAATCCTCCAAAAAATATTATTTGGTTCATCTGACATAATTATAACAAAGTTAATTCTCTTTTCACAGGGGCAAAAGCGCACTTTTGTGACACTATCTGACGAAAAACCTCGGTAGTTTTTGGTAATCATCACTAATTTCAAGTATCTTTAATGTTGACTTTGTAAGTCATATTTGATATAATATGCGTAGCGACTGCGGAAGAACCGATTTTTTTCGGAGGCTTTTATGTATAAGTTATGCAAGACCGAAAGGTCAACAAAAAGGCAAAGGGAGCTTGAGCTTGCGCTTCTCGAGACTATGGGACGAAAGTGCTTTGAGGATATTACGATAAGCGAGCTGTGTGACGGAATAGGCGTGCCGAGGAAGGCGTTTTACCGCTATTTCGATAGCAAGGAGGGCGCGCTCCACGCGCTTATCGACCACACGCTCACGGATTTTGGCAAAATGGACCCTATGTACACTGAGAGGCGTCGTCGCTCGCTGACACGCGACCTTGAGCTTTTCTTCATTTTCTGGCAGGAGCATAAGCTGCTGCTTGACGCGCTCGAGAAGAGCAACCTGACGGGTCACCTCATTCAGGCTTCACTTGAGTTTCCCGTACGTGATATGGTGAGTCTCGCAAAGTTTTTACCCGACGACAGCGAGGCTATGCGCCGCCACGTTTTCAGATTTGCAATCTGCGGCCTTATGTTCGCTATGCTCTCGTGGTATAGGGGCGGGTTTGCCGAGAGCACGCACGAAATGGCGCGTGCCGCGTGCAGAATGTTAAGCCATCCTCTTTTTCCAAACATGGATAAGATCGGAATACCTGATTAAAGAAAAGGCGGAGAAAAACTCCGCCTTTTTTAACTTTTATTTACATTTTGTTGTTTTTGAAGAATTGATATAGATAACACGGTATCATTCCGTTATATAATTTTCTCACCTTGTCGGCGCGCTTGCCGTAAAAGCGCTCGAAGGTTGGGTGCGAGGTTATAATATAAACCTGCCACGGTGCGAGCGAGCGGAAATGCACTCCTATCTCGCGGTAAAGGGTCTCTGCCTCGCTCCGTGTTCCGAGCCTCTCGCCGTACGGGGGATTTGCAACTATCGTACCGCGGCGTCCCTCGGCAGAGATTTTTCTCGCGTCCATACGAAAGGCGCGCACGACGTCAGAAACGCCTGCTGCCGCCGCGTTCTTCTCGGTGAGGGCGACTGCCGAGGGGTCTATGTCGGAGGCGTATACCTCAAAGTCAGTGACACGCTCCCCTGCTATCGCTTCCTCTCTCGCGGCGCGCCAGAGGACTTCGGGAACTATCGGGTACTCCTCTGCGGAAAACTTGCGGCTTTTGCCAGGAGCTATGTTTCGCATAAGCCTTGCCGCCTCAATGGCTATCGTGCCGCTGCCGCACATCGGGTCCCAGAAAAGAACGTTCTCTCGCGGTCGCGAGGTCGCGGCAATGGCGGCGGCGAGCGTTTCTCTTATCGGCGCGCCGTTTGCCTCGCGCCTATAGCCGCGCTTATGAAGCGCCGTGCCCGAGGTATCTATCATCAAGGTCGCCTCGTCGCCAAGGATAAAGAACTCAATCTGATATTTAAGCCCCGTCTCGGGAAAGCGTAAAAGCCCGTATCGCTCCGACATAGAGCGTACGACGGCTTTTTTTATTATGGACTGGCAGTCGGGTATCGAATGGAGCTTTGATTTTATCGCGTGCCCCTTTACGGGGAAGGCGTCGTCGCGCCCTATAAAATCAGCCCAAGGCAACGCACGGGTCCCCTCAAAGAGCTCCTCAAAGCTCTCGGCATGAAATGCGCCAAGCTTTATAAACACCCTCTCGGCATAGCGCAAAAAGACGTTTGAGCGCGCCACCGCCGCCTCGTCACCAAAGAAGGTCACGCGTCCGTCAATGGTAGCTACTCGCTCGTAGCCGAGGGCGTCTATCTCCTCGCCGAGCAGCTTCTCAAGTCCGAAAAGGCAGGTGGCAACCATTCGCAGCCTCATATTTCATCTCCGTTTTTTTATTCAGAATAGCGATATACCGCCAAGATAATTATATGGTAAAATCGCCCGTATGTCAAGAGACTACGACAATTTTTCTTTACGTCCGCGGCACTCTGTCACCATTCCTCGGGCTATCTGCACCCTGCCCTTTTCTCTGCCGAGCGAGTACAAAAATATCGGCTTCCCCCAAATGTCGCATACCGACAGCTTCTCGGTAAGCGAGGAGCACCATGCGTAACCGTCTCTTGCGCAGAGCGGAGGTATGGCGCACCTGCCGCCCGCCTCCGCGCCCTCGGGAGAGAGCGTCAGCAGATATACGCCGCCCC
>JAZOSP010000114.1:0-1935 GCA_045657165.1 Eubacteriales bacterium | reverse complement strand
AATGCCCCGGCACTCTGGGAGGAGCTCAAGAGCTACGTTATAGACACTTACTATCCCGGAAAGAGTCTTGACTACGTCGTTAAAATGCGCATGGAGGAGTATCAGAAGCAGGAAAACAAAAGAGCCGCAGCCGCAGATGAGGAGCCGCGGAAGATAACCTACGACTACGCTCTTGAGGAGGTAATTGCAAACTCACTTGAGGGAATGCTTCGCAGCGAGAGAGTAATGTTCAAGCTCGCAAATGGCCACCGCCGTCTGTTCTCTCGCATCTGGCAGTATATCCGCGACTTCTTTAACCGTATTATACGAAAGATAGGTCAGTACTCTAACCGTACGGTAGAGTCGAGAATACTTAACGAGACTCATAAGAGTCAGCGCAAGCTCGAAGACCTTTTTGTTAAGGCTCTCCGCGCCGCCAGCGACGGCGCAGCTGCTACCCGTAACGAAAGTGCAAGCTCGCAAACGACCGAAAATAACAAAAAAACCGCCGTAACGAACACAAACGAGGAGTCTGTGAGCGTTAGGCAGTCGTTAAAGAGTGATGATATTATGATATCGGACGTGAAAGTTAGGAAAATTACCGCTGATATGAGCGATGAGGAACGAGCAGAAATTTTATCCAACAAAAACGTTGTGGCACCGGTATATGAGGGACAGGCTGATGAAGCTATTGCTGCTAACAAAGGCAAAATTGAAAGTGGGCAAAAAACGCTATTAAAAGAGGCTATAACAACAATTGCGAAAGAGTTTGGGGTTATCAAGCAAGATATTAACTTTAATGATGCGGAAGTTGTAATTACCTTATCTAATCGCAATTTGCGCGAAAGCTTAACCAAAGTAGAGGACGTGACACAATTAGCCAAGCTTATTCCTATACTAAAATCTGTTGCCAAAAACGCAATAGGCATCGAAAGGCACGATAATCGATATTTATTTGATAGAGATACTATTTATTTTGAAAATATCCTTGGTGCATATATCGATAACGAAGAGTTGGTACCTGTTCGCTTTGGCTTGAAACACGGCAAAAACGGCAACACTGTTCTTTACATTGTTGTTGACCAAAACAAAATTCCTCTTTCGTCATTAACGGAAATAAAAAAGACAGAGGTCGTAAAGAACCCAGCCTTGCAAAAGCAGACTCCGGAATTCTCTCACTCTGTCACATATAGTATATCACAGATAATCGAATTTGTCAATAGCGGGGATTTACTTCGTTATATTCCAGATGAAATGCTTGCGGAAGAGCAAAAGACTACGAAATACAAAGCCATTGCAAAGACGATTGAAAAAACAAACAAAAAGAATGATGATAGATATTTCGAATACATTAAAGATGGCAACCTATGGGAAGCGAAGCAGATGGTTATTGCCGCAGCTAAAGCAAACGGATATACTATTCACGCATATCACGGCAGTAATGCTGAATTCAATGTTTTTGAGCCGAGCGAGGAAGGGGCATTGGGTAAGGGCGTTTATTTCTCTGAAAGTAGGGAATATGCACAAGGTGTTGCGCCGGACGGAAAGTTATATGACGTCTTCTTAAAAATAACAAATCCATTCGAGGTAAAATACCCCGGCGAAATATCGCAAAAGAGTCTTGTCGCGGAGGGATATGACGGAGTGCATCACGAGGGTAACGGTTTTTGGGTGGCGTTTAACCCTTCACAGATAAAATCAGCGGAAACAATTACCTACGATGAAAACGGAAATATCATTCCGATTTCCAAGCGATTTGACTCTGAAAACACAGACATCCGCTTCTCCCACAAGGGCGCCGAGGGGCGCGAGGCACTGATAGAGGCGTTCTCGACTCTCGCAAAGACGGACTCCGAGAAGCTGGTTATTGATAAGTACCGCCGTGAGCTCTCTAATATCGAGGAGAAGATACGAGAGCGCAGCGAGCTTCAGGACAAGCTTGAGGAGCTTAAGGGT
>JAZOSP010000113.1:0-2317 GCA_045657165.1 Eubacteriales bacterium | reverse complement strand
GATATTTTTATCGTCTACCGAGAAATATCGGAAGCCAAAGCGGTCGCAAAGCTCCTCTCTATCTCCGTCAGCATACTGTATCACGAGCGAAAGCGTATAAAGCGCGGGGTGCTCGCAGGACCACGCCTTGGCAGCGAATGCTGCGTCAAAGCTCGCAGTGATCGAATGCGGGTGCTCCTTGCCGGAGACCAAAAGCACACCGTCCTTATCGAGAACACACCATTCTACCGAGAGAATTGCCCTATCGGAAAGAAGCTCTGCCCTAACAGGCTCCTCGAGCCTTGCGGCAGTAATTTTCAAAACTGTGTTTTTGCTTGTGACCATCGCATTATCTCCCGAGAAAACATAAAATTACTATGATTTTTTCTGCACGGGCTCGGCGTTTTCGATAATTTCCATGAAATCTCTGTAATCCTTGTAGGTGAGCAAGGGAATCGCGGTTTCGCCAAGGCATCCAAACAAGCCGTTTATCGTGTAGTATATACCAACCGTTGTGGCATTGACGTCACCCTCGTTAAGACCGCGCGAGGTGTAAACACCCTGATTGTCAATGAGCGATGTTCCGTCGTTCCAATAGGAGAACGAGCCGTCGGAGTGCTTGAACAGCTCAAGCTTTTCGATAGTAGCGTCAATCATCTCGGGAAGTCTTTGCAAAATCTTTGCTCTTACGACGTTGACGTTCGTGTTGTCGGTGGCATTCGGGTCGTTTGTTGCCGCAACGTTACCGATAGCCGCGCCAAGACCGCCCCAGGAGTTGTATACGAGGCAAATATTCTCGGGGACTCTCTTTGAAAGAATCGTATTAATCGCAGAGTCGATTACCTTATCCATGTGCTTCATACGTCCGCCAAGACCGCTGTAGAGCGCGCCAATCTTGATTATTCCGGAAATCTTGTCGTACTCGTGCTCTACTCCCTCGCCCCAATAGCCCGTTACGGGGCTTTGGAAGGTATCGAGATAAGCAATGCATGCCTCGCCAAGCCCTGCTGCCTTTATCTGTGAGGTCTGGCTGCTGAGTATATGTCCCACGCCGTGGAAGGTATTATGCCTAATGAGCCGGTCGATATAAGTTTTAAGAGCCTCTTCGGATTTGAGATGATCGGGAAGCGTGGATTCGGTTAAAATCACGCTCGACTTGTGCGCATCGGTTTCCATAAACGCCGAAATTACAGCTGAGGTAGACGACGAGATCGTGCCCTCCTCTATACGGTCAAGCGCGGTCGGATAAAGCGGCTCGCCGCCCAGCTTTCTTATAATGGTAGTGCACTGAGTGAGGTCTCGCCCCTTTCTCGTGGCGCCAGTTATTGCTTTGCCCCACTGCGGATGGTAAAAATATCCGTCATCAGGGTCCTGCATGCTTTGTATGTAGGCAAGGCACTTTTCTCTCATATCCTCGGGGAGCGCACGAATCCATGAGTTGTTAAAGCTTCTGAAAAGTCCGAGCTCTTGGAGCATATCAATCGCCTGATAGGTGCTCTCCGCGTCGGGAAGAAGGTTATAGGTCTTGCCTCTATAGGTCACCGTTTCATAGTCGCGCGCACTGTTCGCATAGTAAAAGCAGCCCGTCACGGGGTCATATAGATTTGCAAGCCAGGTAAGCCACTGCGTGCCGTAGTAATCGTAAAGCTCCTTTATCGCGTCGACAGCCTCAGAGCCGATTTTTTCCGCAAGGGCGACCCAGCGGTCTTCAAGATATTCCGCTTCCTCAGCGTCGTATCTTTCGTCAAGCACTGCCTCATGCGCGGCAATCGAGAAGGTTACGTATTCGACGAGGTCGTAGTCAAGAACGAGGGTAGTTTTTCCGTCAAGGAAAATATTAATAAAATATTCTACCGCGGCGTCAATAGCGTACTGACCGTCGCCCGCTATTGCAACGGCGCCGTCGTGGCAGTATATTACGAAATGCGAATAGCCCTCGCCTGGCGCGTCCTTCCCGTCAAGGTATTCGTACGCGAGCTCGGATATCTCACGGCTCGTGTGACCCACGACGATTTCGCTCGGGTTCTGCTCGGAGCGATTGTAATCGTCGGTTTTTATAAGATATCCGCCCGGCAAAAGCGGGGATATAGCGTCGCGAAGCATATCGTAGCCGCGCCTATCATCCTCGGTGGCTGTGACGCTGCCAACGACGAGCGACACCTTGACCTCGGGTGAAAAAAGAGTGAACTCATCGGGAGGCGTTGGGTCGCCCGGAGTGTTACACGAGGTTACACAAAGAAGCGCAAGTAAAAGAGTCGCCGTTAAAAGAATAATTTTTTTCATTTGCTTTTCCTTTTTCCTATCATACCGTGCGGAGGATATCCATCCGTTTTTTACC
>JAZOSP010000112.1:0-10670 GCA_045657165.1 Eubacteriales bacterium | reverse complement strand
GAGAATGGATTTAGACAGGTGTTCTTCGGTGATACTGGAAGAAAGTATAATTGCAATGGCGACCTGTATTTCCACACTCTGAAAATCATTATTCAAGCTATTGGCAGAATCTGTAGATGCAGGAGTAAAAACAAAAACATTTATATCTATGCCGATAGAGAACTAGTGGAAAATGTTCAGTCGGCTTGTGATCAACAGAGACCTGCTTTGTTGAATGAGGAATTCAAGGCGCTATTAGGTTTGGATCTGCACCGAGAGGCGATTGATTCTAAAATAGCGCAATATTCAAGGCAAAGCAAGGCGGCATATACGAAGATAAGAACGGCAGCATACACAGTTCGCAGAAATCCTCAAAATGTTACGGAGTGGCAAGATTTGCGAGAATTTGTCCTCAAGAATCCAACAGCAAAGTATGTTTCGCCTAAATACCAAGATCTTTATTTTGAAATGCCGAATACAACTTCAGGATATTCGTATAAACAAAATAACAGATATGATATTGTGGAGATGCATAGAGAGCCGAGATTTGGGTTGGATCAAGTTTCTGAACAATCGTGCGATTTGCCTATAATTCTGTCCGTGCCTTGTGTGGCTAAAATGTTTGCAGAACAGAAGTATGCCCAGAGCTTTAGTAGAAATCAATTCATCATGTCTCCTTCACTCTTCAAGCAAGTGTATCTCGGAGCACTTGGCGAAGTCGTAGGGAAGTGCATTTTAGAGAGTCAACTTGGATGGGATGTCAAAGAACTTGATGATCCTTCGTTTTATGAGTATTTCGATTACAAAATGGGCAATGTTTATTTCGATTTTAAGCATTGGAACGAGTTTAGAATTGACAATGATACCTATGTGAAAAAGGTCGAAAGAAAACTTGCTAAGATTAAAGGAGCTAAATGCTTTGTAATCAATCTTGTAAAGCGAACTGATGCGCTTATCAAGCAAAATATCGGTGAGACAGTTGTTCAAGTTCCGTATCTGATAGATGGCGAAACGGGAATGATAAATGATGATTTTATTGACGAAATTGCCAGATTAATAGAATGATTTTTTATCGGACCCACTCTCAAACTTGTTATAGCAATTAAAAAAACAAAAAACGGTGATTGTATCGCCGAGGAGAACTCGGTAAGGACAGTCACCGTTTTTATATAAAAGGGAATAGGGAATGAAAAGCAAGACGTTTGAATAATTATTTCCTGACATTGATGAAAAGCCTTTACCACGCAAAAAATATTGCGTTGATGAGAAATGAATTTTATCAGGGGAAAATGAGTGGAGGCCGCAAGTTAAAACCTCTACCTTCGCGAAAGGTAGAGGTGAAAAGCCGAAAGCCCTTGATATATAAGGCTTTTTCGGACTTTGTGCATTAATTTAGTACATACCTTTCGTAAATCGTGTACATACCTTGGTTGTATGTACTTTGTATGTACTAAAAAGGTTGCAAAAAGGAAAAAAGCCTGAAATGTGTTGGATGTGAACAAACAACAAAAGAAAAAATCCGCAAGAATTATGCATTCTTACGGATTTTTGGTCTGAGTGACAAGACTTGAACTTGCGGCCTCTACCACCCCAAGGTAGCGCGCTACCAACTGCGCCACACCCAGATTTTTTGCGTTGCTTTTTACAAAGCCATTATATTATAGCACTGACTTTGTTAAAAGTCAAGAGGTTTTTGCAAAAAAACAGTTAAAACGGTGAAAACAGTGAAAATGCGATGAAATCGCAAGAGGTGGCGCTATGGCGAAGCGGATAGTATGGGTTGCGGCAAAGCCGAGATGGGGAAGGCGGGATAATCTGATGGGGAATGGCCGTGAGCCTCGGGGTTTGGCACTGTTTGCGCGCTCGGGCATATACTCTTAAAAAACGGCGAGGTAAGTTTCATGAATCTTAACGGTAACGGTTACGGAGAGAGGGGAAGGGGCGGCGATGGAGAGCGCAGGAGTGCGCGGCTCGACGTGCGGAATTTCGTGCGTCTTTCGGCGCTTTTGCGCCGCAGACCGGAGGCTTGGGCTGAGATCTGCGGTGACGCAGAACACTCCGACGTGCGCGGTACGGTGCTCTTTTATCAGACACCGCACGGAGTTTTGGTGGCTGCGGAAATCTACGGTCTGCCAACCTCTCAGAATGGGGCGCGGGGGAGGAGTGAAGCTCCCGTTTTTGGCTTTCATATTCACGAGGGTGAAAGCTGCACCGGACGCAGAGGCGACCCGTTCGCTAACGTCGGCAGCCACTACAATCCCCACGGATATTCTCACCCATATCACGCAGGCGACCTGCCTCCGCTTTTGGGCAACGGGGGATACGCATTCTCCGTTTTTCTGACCGACCGATTTGCCGCCAAAGAAATTATCGGCAGGAGCGTAATCGTCCATTCCTCACCCGACGACTTTGTGACACAGCCCGGTGGGAACGCCGGAAACAAAATTGCCTGCGGAGAAATTTTCGGGAGGATGGCAGCCAAGCAAGGTTAAAATGCAAACAAATATTTGCAAAAGCTACCAGAAATAGGTTTTTGAGCGCGGTCTTGCGGCAGCTCTCGAGATTAGAGATAACGGCGAATCTCCTTGGCGAGCGTTTCCTCTGAGTGGATTAACTGCCTTGCTATCGATTTTGAGTGGTTGTCGGCGCCCCTATATTGGTTTAGGTAGCGTGAGAGCGATTTCACACCCATATTACAGCCGTCGGTCATAAGGTCGGCGACGGTACTGTCGCCCTCGTTCATCATCAGCTTCATTCTGATTTTCATATCGCTCATAGCGCTTGCTATTGGGTGGGGCGGCTTGGTTTCATATCCTTTGCTGAGCAGTGCCGCGTGTGTCGTGTCGCCAAGGGCTGCGTGAGTGTTTTTCGTTGCCTCAAGAGCCGAGCGGAGTCCTTCGTCCTTGACGTGCGGGAGCACTCGCTCTATTGCGCGCTCGCCCATCTTAAGCCCAGCATTACATTCGGAAAGAAGCTTTTCTGTATCGTTTTTCATAAAAATTCTCCTGTTTATCTTTTTTCGTTAGTATGTGCAGTCAGAGAAAAAGCATACCCCGTGTTAAAAAAATAACACGGGGTATTATTAATTATCAGTCTTCAAGCGTAAATTCGAGGTTTTCATATTTAACGCGTGAGCCTACGTCGGCTCCGAGAGGCAAGAGTGCCATCGCGATAAACAGCTCCTCTCCGCACTCGTCCCCGTCCTGTCTTAAATAGGCGTACTCACCCTCAATTTTTACGATTGTGTAGTGCTGCATATCCACCTCCAAGTAGTGATATGAGTATTTTATCACATGCCACGAGAGTTTTCAAGTGGATTTGTCGGTTATCTTTACCGTTTTTTAGCGGAACTTCACGCAAATTTAACCTTAAGCCGATTGCAGAGTTAACATTGACGGGGTAAAATTGTGTTGCTAATATACAAAAACGTCAAAACGGCAGAAGAAAGGTATGATAAAATGGACTTTTGGAATATTCTCACACTGATAGGAGGACTTTGCCTCTTTCTTTTTGGTATGAACGTGATGGGCGAGGCGCTTGAGCGCCGTGCGGGCAACAGACTTGAGTCTATGCTCGGCAGGCTGACCACCGGCAAGATGGCAGGACTTCTTACCGGACTTGGTGTTACTGCTATCATTCAGTCATCGTCGGCTACGACGGTTATGGTCGTGGGCTTCGTAAACTCGGGGCTTATGAATCTCTCACAGGCTATCAACGTCATTATGGGCGCGAATATAGGCACGACGGTTACCTCGTGGATACTCTCGCTCGGCGGCATTGACGGCGAGCAGTGGTTTATTCAGATACTAAAGCCCGCGAACTTCACACCTATCCTTGCACTCGTCGGTGTCGTGCTTTACGTATTCATGAAAAGTGCGAAAAAACGCGACACGGGTATGATATTGCTCGGCTTTGCAACGCTTATTTTCGGTATGAACACTATGACCGACGCCGTAGCACCTCTCGCGGGTGAGGAGTGGTTCACAAATCTTTTCCTCCTCTTCGAGAATCCTATTCTTGGCGTGCTCGTCGGTGCTGCGGTTACGGCTATAATTCAGTCCTCGTCTGCCTCGGTCGGAATCTTACAGGCGATTGCCGCAAGCGGCGCAGGTATTTCAATCGGCGCGACGGTGCCGATAATTATGGGTCAGAACATCGGTACGACGGTAACGGCGCTGCTTTCCTCGGTTGGAACTAACAAGAATGCGCGTCGCGCCGCTATAGTTCACCTATCGTTTAACGTAATAGGAACGGTTGTATGCCTTTTGGGCTATTGGATTGTTGACCTTGTCTTTGCTCCCGTACTCTTTGACGGTGCCGCAAGCGAGATGAGTATAGCGGTAGTTCACTCGGTATTTAACATAGTTTGTACTGCGATTTTGCTTCCCGCTTCCTCGCTGCTTGCGAAGCTTGCGTACAGGGTTATTCCCGAAAGCAAGACGCCCGATACCGAAGCAGAGCTTGATGAGCGCCTGCTCACAACTCCGGCTATTGCTCTTGAGCGCTGCCGCGAGCTTATCTCTAAAATGGCAGACTACTCTACCGATGCACTTTCGGAAGCCATATCGCTGCTTGAAGGTTACGACGCTGTGCGTGCGGCACGTGTTCGCGAGCTCGAGGAGATAAGCGACCATTACGAGGACGTGATAGGAAGCTACCTTGTCAAGCTCTCGTCAAGGCAGCTTGACGAGGAGGGAAGCATAGAGGTTACCAAATGCATGAAGATAATCGGCGACTTTGAGCGCATATCCGACCATGCGGTCAATATTCTCGAGTCGGCAGAGGAGCTGCGCGAGAAGGGAATGGAGTTCAGCCCCGACGCACGCGCCGAGATGGGCTCTCTTTGCGACGCGGTCAGCGAGATTTCGGGTCTTGCGCTTCGCGCTTACAAGGAAAATCTGCCAAGACTTGCCTTCGTTGTCGAGCCGCTTGAGGAGGTTATCGACAATATGAAGGAAACTATGAGAACGCGCCATATTCTCCGTCTGCGCGAAGGAAAATGCAGTATAGAGGCGGGATTCGTATGGTCTGACCTTATCACAAACCTTGAGCGAATATCCGACCATTGCTCGAACGTGTCTGGCTGCGTGCTTGACGCCTCGGAGGGAAATATGGACATACATAGCTCGCTCAGAAGCGCAAAGGCAGAGAATGAAGCCTTCAGAGAGCGCTACCTCGAGTACTCGAAAAAATATCTCGGAGCATAAGATTTTATGGGTGGCAGGTCGCACGGCGACGCTGCCACCCGTGTTGCATTTTTACAGTCAAAAGGGCGATTGTTTGCCTTTTTTTAGGCAAATCGGAGTTTGCTATTGACTTTTTGAGCAAAAAGTTATATTATAAATTGAAAAGATTTTAGTGAAGGTAAAGGAATTTTATGGCTCTACTTCATACTCACGGCGAGAGCGAGGGCTGGCTCGCCTTTGCTGACGAGGTACTGCTTCACGGCCTAATTGATACCCTCTGGCTTATGCCGTTTCTATTTCTGACCTATCTCCTTATGGAGTGGGTCGAGCATAGGGCTAAGGACAAGGCGGAGCTCGTTATGCGCCGCGCGGGCGTGCTCGCGCCTTTGGTTGGCGCGGCTGTCGGCGCCGTACCGCAATGCGGCTTTTCCGCGGCGGCGGCGAGTCTTTACACCGGCAGAGTAATCGGCCTTGGTGCACTGCTTGCAGTCTTTCTTTCGACCTCTGACGAAATGCTGCCCGTCTTAATTTCCGGCGCTGTAGACCCTATATCGATAATCATTATTCTCGGATACAAGGTTGCAGTCGGGGCGCTTGTGGGCGTGCTTGCCGACCTTTTATTGCGTCTTTTGGGCAGAGGGAGAGGCGAGATTGATATCGACGCCCTTTGCGAGAGGGACGGATGTCACTGTGAGCGCGGTATTTTTCATTCCGCCCTGCGCCATACGCTGACGGTTTCGGGCTTTGTGCTTCTTATAACGGTTGCTGTTGACACGCTCGTTTTCTTTGTCGGTGAGAGCGCGCTCTCCTCGGTGCTCTACAGTGTGCCTGTTTTAGGTCACCTTATTGCAGCCGCCGTCGGTCTTATTCCGAGCTGTGCTGTGTCGGTCGCCCTGACCTCGCTTTCGCTTGACGGAATTATTACGGCGGGTACTATGATGGCGGGGCTCTTCTCGTCTGCCGGGGTCGGCGTGCTCGTGCTTTTCAGGCTTAACCGCAGGGTGAAGGAAAATCTTCTGGTGCTCGGGATACTGCTTGCCGTCGGGACAGGCTTCGGTCTTTTGTTCGACCTTATTTTCCCTGCGTTCCTTGCATAGGCTGCGGTGGCAGGAATCAAAAGTATATTGCCGCGCTCAAGGCTACGCAAAACGGAGGACGATATGAAAAAGAAATTGGCAATAGTCGGCTACGGCGGGCAGGGCGCGTGGCACGCGACGTGGGCGGGTAAGAGCGACGTTGTCGAGCTTGCGGGCGTTTACGATATCGCGGAGAAAAGAATGAATGCAGCGCGAGAGGCAGGCATACGCACCTACTCGTCTCTTGAGGAGATACTCACGGACAGTGCGGTTGATATCGTGCTTTGCGCGACCCCTAACCACGTGCATAAGGATATCGTGGTGAGCTCGCTCCTTGCAGGCAAGAACGTTATATGCGAGAAGCCCGTCGCCCTCTCGACTGCCGATTTCGATGAGATGGTCTTGGCGGCTGAGCGCTCGGGTAAGCTCCTCTCGGTTCACCAGAACAGAAGATGGGACGTTGATTATCTCGCTATGAAGAGCATTATTGAGTCGGGCGAGATTGGCGAGGTTATAAATATTGAGTCGAGGATTCACGGCTCTCGCGGTATTCCGTCCGATTGGAGATGTCACAAGCACTATGGCGGCGGAATGGTGCTCGATTGGGGCGTTCACCTTATCGACCAGATAATGAAGCTTATACCCGAGAAGGTAGTCAAGGTTTACTGCGAGCTTATGAACATCACGACGGACGAGGTTGACGACGGCTTTAATCTTCACCTTACCTTCGAGAGCGGTAAGCGCGCGACGGTCGAGGTCGGCACCTATAACTTCATCGCAATGCCGAGATTCTATATGCAGTGTAAGAGCGGCTCGGCGCTCATTGAGGATTGGCAGAAGAGGTGCAGGGTCAACCGCCTTAAGGCGTGGTGCGAGAAGGAGGTTCTGCCCGTGCAGACCGCCGCGGGTATCACCAAGACCATGGCTCCCCGCGACGAGATAACTATAGACTCCTACGAGATTGACCGTCCTATCTCAGACGTGCACGATTTCTACCGCAACTACACACGTGCTATTGACGGACTCGAGGAGCAGCTTATCAAGAACTCCGAGGTCAGACGCGTTCTTCGCGTTATGGAGGCGGCGTTCGCCTCGGGCGAGAGCGGAGAGACTGTAAAAACCGAAATTTGACTTTTAGGGCGGCAGGGTGCTACTTTCGGCACGCTGTCGCCCGTTTTGAATTTTTTTCTAAGCGCGGAAATATTTATATATCGTGCTGCGGGTGTTGAAAACGGCGCAATTTTATGGTACAATATAATTGAACGATTAAAACGGAGGATAGCATATGGAAAAATGGAAAAAAAGGGCTATAGACCTTATCACCTCGGTTGCCTTCGGCAGCGACGATACACCGTCGGTCATACCCTATTATCCGCAGAAAACAGAGTGCGCGGTGCGCGAGGAGCGCTATTTTCAGCGCCATACACCCGAATCTCACGGCGTATCCTCGAAAAGAATATATAATATGCTTTGCGAGCTTGAGGGCGAGCGCCGCGCAAACGTACACAGTATTATGGTCTTAAAGGACGGCTGCGTTATCTCGGAGGCGTCGCGCCCCGGCTATTCGAGCGACGAGTGGCACCTCTCTCACTCGATGTCAAAGACGGTAACGGGAATGGCTGTGGGGCTTGCGGTTGACGACGGAGTGCTCGACACCGACGAGCGACTCGTTGATATCTTTCCCGAGATTCCCTATAAGGATAAAAAATTTGCTAAAATCACGGTTGAGCACCTGCTCTCAATGACCGCGGGGGCTTCCTTCTCAGAGATGGGAACGGTGACCGAGACCGATTGGACAGCCGCCTTCTTTTCCTCGTCTATGAAGTTTGCGCCCGGCGAGGGCTTCCTCTATAACAGTATGAACTCCTACATACTTGGAAGAATTGTCACGGAGCGCATGGGGCGTGAGCTTTTGGATATTGTGTACGAGCGCATTTTTGCTCCGCTCGGAATAAAAAGCTATTTTTGGGAGCGCGGACCCGAGGGCTATACCAAGGGCGGCTGGGGGCTTTATCTCTCCCTCGAGAGCTGGGCAAAGCTCGGTGAGATGATGAGGCTCGGCGGTGTCTTTGAGGGGAGGAGAATCTTGTCCAAGGAATGGGTGCGCTTCTCAACCGATACGCGCGGCGTATCTCCTCACCAAAACGGCGATTTTAACTACGGCTATCAGGTTTGGGTGGGCAGAACGAGCGATGAGATACTCTTCAACGGTATGCTCGGACAAAACGTTTGGATTTGCCCGAAAAACAATATGGTCGTGGTTCTCACCGCGGGTAATAACGAGCTCTTCCAAAAAAGCCCGGCGCTTGATATTGTGAGAAAATACCTCGGTCACAAGATTTACGACCCGCTTGTGAGGGGTGACGTAAAGGTGCTGAGGGCGCGCGAGGAGCGCTTCTTCGAGTCGAGAAGATGGGCGCACCCGTGTGAAGAAAAGCGCGGTATTGCGTGCTTTCTCGGGCTTAAGAGCCGCACGCCGTTTCCCGAGGTTTGGGCAGAAATGTTAGGCAGCTATGCCTTGCCCGATAACAACTTGGGTGTTTTGCCGCTTTTCGTTCGTGCAATGCAGAACAACCTCGACTCGCGCCTGTCTGAGATACGGCTAGAGAGGCGCGGGGATTCGCTTTATCTCTCTTTTGTCGAGAGCGGCGAGGAATATTCGCTTGAGGTTGGACTTTACGGCTACAAGGAAAGCGTGCTCGATTTTCGCGGAGAGAAATATACGGTGCGTGTAATGGGTGATGCTGTGTTTGGCACTGTCGGAGTCCCCGAATACAGAATCGAGCTTGTATTTCCTGAGCTGCCGAACACGCGTATGATTAAGCTCACCCGTATGTCACGCGAGCGCATAAGGGTAGAGCTCACCGAGTCGCCGAATAACAGGATAATCGACCCTCTGCTTGACAGAATTCCCGAGGAGTCGGCAGCGCTCGGCTTTATCGTGGAGCTGCTTGAGAGGCGCTTCGGCAAGGGCTTTATCAGCGCGAGGGTGGAGAAGACCTTTGCTCACACGCTCGTTGCCGCGGATATGTGCTTCGAGGGCTATCCCGACATCGTAGCAGCGGAAGGGGCGAAGCTCTCGCGCGAGTCGAGGGCTGTGACTCTTCTTCGAGCCTTTGTTAACCGCTTCATACGCGAGGATACCCCTGTTGCCCAAGCGGCAAGGGCTGCCACGGACGAGGCAGAGATGTTGGCTATCGAGAAGGGGCTTTGTGAACCCTCGCCCGAGGCGCTTCCTACGGAGCTTCCCACGCGAGAATAAGGGAACAACCCTTACGGCGACCTGTGATAAAACGGGTCATGCAGGGCTTTGCCCAGTGATGACGCTTATGCTAATGACGTGTGGCTGCGTCACGCTTTATAGCAAGCATTTAATCGTTACGACCAATGGGAGCTACATCATTATGTGCGTAGCGAATAACGTAATGCTTGCACAAGCAAAAACATCATTCCTTTACTGCCGGAGAGCGAAATATAGAAAAAGACAGAGAACAGGGATTCTGTCCCTGTTCTCTGTCTTTTGTCGGTAGATATTTATTCTACCGCAGGCGCTGATAGCGCTTTTGATTTAGTCGAGGTTGAGTGCACAGAGCATGTCGCGGAGTACCTTTGCCTCTGCTACGGTGATAGTCACACCCTTGCCCATCTTCTCGTGGTCGGGCGACCAGGTGCGAATGTCGTAAACGGGCTCTCTCTCGTTCCAGCTGATAAGGTTGAGCTCCTTGTTCCAGCCGTTATTGCCCTCGCTTACGATACCGATTTTGTCAACTACTTCGTACTTGATTTCAGGCATTTTCGCAATCTCCTTGTAATTTATGTTGTGGTTTTCTGTTCTTATGTTGGTTCTATTTTAGCACACAAAAATAGTAATGTCAATAATTATATAAAAATATAGTAAAAAATATTAAAAATATTTTCTTTTTTATCTATATATGTGCTTTTGTGGCGATTTTCGGAGTGCTGCTGAATTAATATGTAAAAATGATATCTTATAGAGCTTTGCAGAGGAGGTTATTCTCGCTATCGAGAACGGTGTTAATCTTCTGCGCTCGGTAGTAGGCTGAAATCAAATAATCTGACACGTTAAGGGTGAGGTTCTTAAAGGAGAATTTGCAACTCAACAAAAGTGCAAGCATCGCATTTGACTAGTCAAATGCCAATATGGGCTAAGCCAAAACCCTTATAACAAGCAGAAAGAGATAACAAATCGGTTCGCAGACGAAATGTCCTCTCTTTTCTGTTAGTGAAGTTTTTGCTAACGCAAAAGTGAAGTTGCTACGCATTGAATTTCGTGCTACGCACAAGTGAAGTTAAGTTTGCCCACTTTGCCATAGGCAAAACTTCACTATCCGTAGGATAACTTCACTTACGGAGTAAACATCACTTGTCCGTGCGGGCAAACTTAGTTATGCGTGTTCTCCGTTAAGGA
>JAZOSP010000111.1:0-28026 GCA_045657165.1 Eubacteriales bacterium | reverse complement strand
AAGGCAAAAACTAAACACGGGTGGGTACTAATTAAGTACTCACCCGTCAATTTTATAAAAGCCTTGAACTTTTTTAACATTTATGCTATTATATAAGTGTAAATAAAAATAAAAGGAGAAATACATATGAGAAAAATTAAGGTTGAGGCGCTTACGAAGGAGGCCTTTGCTCCATTTGGCGCGTACTACAATATGGAAGCCCCCGATGGCTACCCCCTCTCGGGAGAGCTGCACCGCTTCTTCCCCGACAGGCTCACGGCTTATGAGGGTCATAACGTTGCATTCTCGCCGATTCTTGTAAAACGTCCCGAGGAGATGAAAATCACGCAGGTTGAGTATCACACCACGACCGCGGAGATAATCCTGCCCCTTAATGACGATATGATTTTGCACGTCGCGCCCCCCTCGGCAGGCAAGCCGTTGCCCGAGCTCACCCGCGCATTCCTCGTGCCGAAGCATACCCTCGTTAAGATGAATGCGTGCGTCTGGCACTTAGCCCCTCTCCCCGCAAACGCGCCCGAGCTTGACGCAATGATCGTTCTCCCCGAGTGCACCTATATGAACGACTGCACCGTCGTTGACCTTTCTGCCGACGAGCAGTTTGTGATAGAGAAGTAAAACGAAAAAGAGATAACCATAGGGTTGTACCCTAAAGGACAGTTTTGAGAACAGATTACCTACCGACAGGAGATAATACTTTTTCCTGTTGCAAAAAGCTCTAAAAGACACAAACCGCAGATTGACTTTCTGCGGTTTGTTTGCTATAATAGTTGTGTGTCATTGGCACGATACAAAAAATGGTATGATAAATAAGAATTTACAGGATGAATTGATAATCCAAATTAAGTAATGGAGTGCTTAAAAATGAATATAAAGGAACAGTTTAATATTATAGCACAAGAGTACGATAGTAATCGAAAAAAGTTCATACCTTGCTTCAATGATTATTACGAAAATACAACAAAATTTATTATTTCCAACATTGAAAAACCTAAAAGAGTTTTAGATTTAGGCGCAGGAACAGGACTGTTATCTTATTTTTGGTATCAGGAATGTTCATCGGCAGAATATATATTAGTGGATATAGCGGATGAAATGTTGAATGTCGCCCGCAAGAGATTTGATGGCATAAGTAGCATATCATATCAAGTGTTGGATTACTCAAAAGAGTTGCCGAGCGGAGATTTTGACGTGATTGCATCAGCTTTATCGATTCATCATTTGGAGAATGAGGATAAGCAAAAGCTTTTTTCACAAATATATGATAAACTGCCAAATGGAGGCTTGTTTGTAAACTACGATCAGTTTTGCGGTAGGCATCCCGAGATGGGCGAGTGGTTTAATTCTTATTGGGAAAGTCAATTGGCAACAAGTGGATTAAGCGAACACGATATAGAATTGTGGAGAAAGCGACAAAAACTGGACAGGGAATGCTCTGTAGAAGAAGAAATCGAAATGCTTCGCAAGAGTGGATTTAATACAGTTGAATGCGTGTATTCTTACCAAAAATTCTCGGTAATCGTAGCTATAAAGTAAAGTTAAATCCAATTTCACGAGCTTTTATTATGTTCATATATGCCTTGTCATTTTTCCTGACAAGCACTGCATTTGTATCCACAAACGCAAAATACGGCACAGCTCTTTCGAGATATGCCGTATTTTTGAAAACTGTCCTATAGGGTACAACCCTATGGTTATCTCTTTTTCGTTATCGTCTTGCTTCAATCTCTCTGATTAGCGCGTCGTTATCCCTGACGCTGACCGACACGATATCAAAGGTGTTGTACTTGATGTTCACGTGCTCGAGCGAGTTTTTCAGCGAGAGCATGGAGTCGGAATAGAACCTTCGCTCTTTTGAGAACCCTCTGATTTTCGAGTAGGGAACCTCTCTTTTCAGTAAAAGACCGAACTTAATGAAAACCGAACTCTCTCTTAGCTCCACATAGCCGAAAAGCGGGGAAACAAGGAAATAAAGGACAAACAAGTCGCTTAAAATCGCGATCCATAGCGCAACGGGATAAACGGCACAGACAACGGTCAGTACTGCTAATAGCAGCAGAAGCGCCGCCGCGATTATATAAAACAGCTTATCCGTTTTAGGCTTAAATCTTTTCATAACCCCTACCCCGTGTTTAATTATATGCCTCGGGGAGCGTCATATCAACTCCGTCGTCGAGGTGGTCGTAAAGCCCCGAGTAGTAATTCGAGTAGCGAAGAGCTGCGTCGCCGTCAGCAGCGACGGTCAAGAGGGTACAGCCGCGCTGATATCCCGTGCCGCCTGCGTACGCCGAATAATCAATACTGTATCCGTAGGCGAGAAGCACACCCTCGTAGGTAAGGTGCAGGCTGTTTAGGTGGTCGTGACCGAAGAAAATCCCCTTCGTGCTGCCAAGCTCCACCACCGTCTCAAATAGGTTATCGGGGTAAGCCGAGGAGTAGACGACCTGACCGCCCTCGCCCGCAATACCGTATCTGTCGCGGTCGGTGATATCGCCCTCTCTTGCCTCGTTATAAGCCAAAAGCATTTCCTCAGGCGGTATGTGCATGTACATATAGCTTAAAATTGCGTCGGTATTGAAGCCTTCTGGGCGACAGCTCACATCAAGCGAGTTATAGGTCTCAAGGTTTTTCTCGGTGTAATACTCAATGGTATCACGGTACCACTCTATCTGGTCCTCGTGGACGTTGTCGTAGTCCCATCCGAGACCAAAAACATCCTTATCGGTATAAGCGTTAGAGTCTATCATAACGTAGGAGCTTGTGATAAGACCGAGGCTATTCTTTACATTTATTATATGATTGCTCTCGCCGAAAACGTCATCGGGCCCCGCTGAGAAAAGACAGTACTCGAGCGACTCGTCGGAGTACATCTCGGCAACGGCGGCTCTGTTATGATAGTTATACTTCTCGGAGTCGTGGTTGCCGAAGGTTACAGTCCAGTATACGCCAAGGTTTTCCATAAGGCGCTTGAAGTAGCCGTGCGCGATAGAGTTATCGAGCGTGCCGCTCCACGGCACGGCAAACGAGATGTCGCCCGTCACAATAACGAGGTCGGGCTTTTCTGCCTCAATCATCGCAGCAACCGCGTGAATAGCCCTTCTGTCGCCACCCGAAAAGAGGAAGCCGCCGCCAAGGTGCACGTCGGTAAGCTGCATAACCTTAAAATCGCCGTCGGTAACGAAATAGTAGTTGCCGCGCTCGTCAACACTCGGCACAAGCTGGCTTTCGTAATGAACCTTGTCGTAGCTGTCTATGTAGGCCTCAATACTGTCGCGGCTTATGGCGTTTCCGATAAGGCAGGTGAGAGAGATAATAAGCACTACCGCCAGAATTATAGCAAGGACCCTGAGCAGTCTTTTTAATGCTTTCATAAACTTCTCCTTATGTAAAGGGGGATAAAAATATTATAACATAATTTGACAGGGTTTTCAAGAGTGGGGGCAAATGACGAAAAAGTGCTGTGTGAGGGGGAGTAATATAATCGAGAGCAGTTGTCAAAAGAAACACTTTCCGCCTCATACGAGGAAATTTTTGATGTTAAATAGTTTAACAGAACACCGAACCAGAGGAGATAAATAAATCCGCGAGTCCGTGAATTTACAACAAAAGCTGTATCAAGTAAAAAAGTGTTGCTTGATACAGCTAAAATATTTGAAAACGCCTTTTGCTTATTTGTGCAAAAACAAATTCGGTGCTAAAATTTTGAGTTTATTATTTAGTTTTGAAATTTAATCCGCCTAAATGTTCTAGGGAGCATACTTCTTGATATCCTCTTTTCAAATACCAAGTATTACCCCATGCGCCTTTTTCTATTGAGTAATCCATGAGTGAATAATCGTCAAATACATATTTGTTTCCGGAAGACCACTGGGCTTCGCGAATTTTTACATATAAATGTGAACCAAATTTATCGCAAAGCTCACCGTCCTTTATTTGAAAACCATCGCAAATCAATCCATAAAAATCTACCATTATTGACTCCTTTATTATGAATGATATTTAACTCTTATGAGTGTGCAAACATTGTCTTTGCTAATACTGAATTTTATATTCGTATCAGAAAGCTTGTTTGTTAGTTTTTTAATAAATAGTTTCGCGGTTTTTAATTGGAAACAACCAACAATGGTATCGTAGAACTGAAAACCGAGATTTGAACCGTTTTTGTGGTTGACAAAGAAAACATCATATTGCTTTGTTTCGGATTTTAGTGCTTTTAATGCTGCTTCGTAATCACCGATTAACGCAGCAACAGCTCTGATGGCGTCCGCCTTTTCAAGAGGAAATGGAATATCTGCGTATTCGGAACTACCTGTTAATGAAGTTCCTATTGTGAAAGTTCCTCTTGCTTTTTTCCCTTGCCTATTAATGCTTTTTCTTATGTGTGCCTCCGCCATATCTACAAGTTTGTCGAATTCGGTTGATAGTATTTCATCAGCACGGTTCATTTTTTGTCTCCTTGATTTAAAGATTTTTGTTTGCCCATTAAAATCATGTTCGCGCAATCGAAGTTGCACGCACCGAAAAACGCAAATTCCGATTGCTATAAAAATAATGATGCAAAACGCTTGAGAATATTATAACACCGAGCGGTGTTATTTGTCAATACCAAATGGTGTTTTTTATATAATTATGGTACATAACTAATTTTGGGAGTGTGCCATGTTTGTATATAGACGTATAAGAGATTTACGAGAGGATAACGAAAAGACTCAATCGCAAATTGCAAAAATACTAAATATGCAGTTGACCGTTTATCAGAGATATGAGCGCGGAGAAAGAGAGGTTCCGTTTTGGGTTGCAATAAAGCTTGCGGATTTTTATAAGGTTTCTCTCGATTATATTGCAGAAAGAAAATGCGACAAATAAAAAGAGGTCAACCGCAGGGGTTGACCACCAAGGACTCGATTCTCGCGCGAACGTCTCTCTGCGGTTCGGTCACACTCGGGGGAAAACGATAATCAATCGTTTTCTAACACCCTCATGCCGCTTCGCTACGCGCTCGGTCATTCGCGGCTCTGAGAGTCCACCGGACTCTCATTCACTACCGCTCCTACTTCGAGTCCGCGAAGCCCCATAAACAAAAAAGAGATAACCGCGAGGGCTATCTCTTTTTTGTTGGTGGACCACGCTTAACGAAAGTCGAACCACTTTTGATTTTGGCAATTCGATACAAATTTCAATCAAAGTATTGACATACCCCGCGGGGTATGCTATAATATTAACGGAGAGCACCGATGACGGATGCCCCCATCAAAGTTGATTATTGAGAAATAACCGCCTTATGTGAGAGTCAGGCGGTTATTTCTTTTATTTATCTCGGCGATTATTGAAATACTCGGCGAGAGCGATAAGCAAGGATAATATCATCAGCAATTCAACCAATGTTATGTACATTGTTACCACCTCCCTCCAACGAAATTGAAGGGAGAAAAAGAAACTTTCGCTCCCCTCTGTTTGGGAAGCAACCGCCACCGTAAATGGTGCTCTACGGGTACTTGAAGTACCGATGATATTATATCATAAATCTTACAGAATATCAAGCCGTTTAGGACAAAAACAGCCGATATAAAGAAAAAATAATAGCATTGGCACCGTGACGTGTGCTTGTTTTGATACAAGTCGGCTCGCAAAACTGAAAAAAACAAAACGAAAACCAATCCTCTTTCGAGGTTCGCTAGTAAACCATCAAGGATTTTGCCACTCTGTGTCAATATTCCTGCGCATGCCGCTGGCGAGCAAGCTCTCCGGCGGCTTTGCTTGGAATGCGAACCTTTTTCCTCAGCTTCGCTTCGGAAACAACGCACAGCGTTGCCTTGATGGTCCACCACGGAAACAAAAAGCCACCCGTTTGGGTGGCGTTTCCGTGGTGGACCATCAAGGACTCGAACCTTGGACCGACCGGTTATGAGCCGGTAGCTCTAACCAACTGAGCTAATGGTCCTTATTTGTGACTTATATATTGTAGCAGATAAGTGTGAACAAAAAGTTAACAAAATATTAAAAAACGATAAATAGTTGGCGATTGTTGAAAGATTTTTGGGGCGGGGTGGTTTGATTTGCCCCAAAGACGTTGCTATCCTTGATAAGCAGACGTCGTTTTACTCCTTACTAGCAGACACAGCCTCGCTGCTTACTGCCGCAGACACAGCCTCGCTGCTTACTGCGTGAGCAAGCTAAGCTTGCGCCGATACGAAGTTGGGAGTAGCAGCTTCAAACCACCCCTCGACAAAGCGATGCCATAAAAATTCCCGTAAACAAACCAAAGCCCCGAGGGGTAAGCCTCGGGGTTGTCTGGAGCTGCTACCCGGATTCGGACCGGGGACCTCATCCTTACCAAGGATGTGCTCTACCAGCTGAGCCATAGCAGCATTTATCACAAGGATATTTCCCCATGACGCAGATTATTATAACAAATATTTTTGCGTTTGTCAATACATTTTGTAAAAAAAGTTGTGGGCGGTGCGTTGCGAGAATTATTTGTCGGTTTTCGGGTAGCGAGAGCCCTGCTTCTCGCCGTGCTTTTCAAGCTCCTCTGTGATTTTTGCAATAACAGCGTGCTTGTCGGCGCTCCACGCAGGAGCGACCAGCATACCTGTGGGGCAGTCGCCTGTCAGGCGGTGTACTACGGTGTCGGGATGAAGGCGCGTGAGAAGATATGCTGCGCGAGCTGCGTACTCGTTGAGTGTCAGTGGGGTGTATTCGCCCTGGCGGTACTTTTCCGCGAGCCTTGTGCCCTCCATTACGTAGAGCGAGTGTATTTTAACTCCAAATGGCTTAAAACGGCTCAGATAATCGGCGGTTTCGTGAAGCTCTCGGTCGCCCTCGCCCGGCAGTCCTATAATGAGGTGGACTACCGTAGGGATTTCGTGCTTATCGAGGATTTCCATCGCTTTTTCAAACACGCCCCGGGGGTAACCGCGGTTTATGCGCTCGGCGGTCTTATCGCTTGCGGTCTGAAGCCCAAGCTCCACCCACACGTCCACGCGGCTTTTGTACGAGGCAATAAGCTCGGCTATCTCCTCGCTTATGCAATCGGGGCGCGTGCCTATCGCGAGCACCTTGATACGCGTGTCAAGCAGCGCCGCGTCGTAGCGCTCCTTGAGAACCTCGCACTCGGCGTAGGTGTTTGAGAAATTCTGAAAATATGCGATAAAGCCGTCGCCCTCGCCCGCGCCCACGAGCTCACTTTCTACCGTCGCGCGAATCCCGAGCGCTGGGTCGATGTGCTCGCCAGAGCCGCGCTCGCCGCAGAATATGCACCCACCCGTGCTGCATTTTCCATCACGGTTAGGGCAGGAGAAGCCGCCGTCAATGCATATTTTTTTAAGTCTTTTGCCGTATCTTTTTCTCAGATAGCTGCTTAAGTTTCTGTATAACATTTTCTCCGGTTGCGCGACACTCGCGCTCCTCCGCTACCATCTTGTAAAGCTCCTCTGCCGCGAGTCGGGTCTTTGCCACGATGTCTCCCTCGGCTTTGGGGAAGCAGTAATATAGCCTTTCGTGCGTTCCGATGGCAATAACGTCGCCAATCTCGTACCAGTTAAAGTCGGAGCAAATCGTGTATGAAGCAAGCGGCTTTTGCTCGTAGTCGAGCTTGCCGTCGCAGCCGACGAGCTTAAAGCCCTCTGCGGTGTGTATGAGTCTGCCCTCGCCGACGTGATAAACCTGCTTTGTGTCAACCGTCATACAAATATCAACAGGTACGTCAAGGCGGTAGCTGCCCGATTCGAGCTCGGCTCTGACACACTCGCGCTCCCACGCGTACCAATCGGGAATATGACGAAATTTGCCCTCGCCGTCATCTGCACACAAATACCCGTACTCGTCGAGCGTGTATTTCTTTCCGCACGTGCGGCAGTAAAGCTCGGTGCCAAGCCCTACCATTTTGCCCTCGGTAAGACAGTGAGGGCATTTATAAAGCACGCGGTTGAGCCCGTCTGCACGGGTCGGCTCGTCGATTTTGATACGGTGCTCCTGCTGCCATGCAAAGGCGTCGAAGGTGAACTCACGCTTTAGGGCTTCGTTTATTTCCTCGGCACTCATGCGCTCTATATCCGACGGGGAGATAAGCAGTCTTTCGGTAGCCGAAACCTCAACGCGCCGCTTTTGAAGATTGTTGTAAAGCGGGTCGCGGCTGAACGCCCCGTCGGTGTGTATGCTGACGACGGGAACGCCGAGCATTTTGACAAGCTTGGCTATCGTGTCGGGTATGACGGTTGCCGTGCCGTCAAAGCTGTAGCCCGCCTCGGGGAAGATAACGACAGAGCTTTTCAGCTTCTTGATAGCGTATATTATATCCCTCACGAGCGTCGGGTCGCTTACGAACTTGGTCGTGGGTATGCAGCCGATAAGGCGCATAAGCTTTTCCTTGCCGATAAAGGCGTCGGTCGTTGCGACGATGTTGAAGGGCCTCGGATAGAGAACCGAGGACACAATCTCAAGGTCAATAAAGCTTGAGTGGTTCATAATTATGAGACACGGCTCCCCCTTTCCGACCGCCTCCATTCCCACCTTGTTGCAGCGGAAATGTGTGGAGAGAAGGTCAGGGATTGACACGAGCTTCAAGAGAGTTCTGAAGAAAATGTCGGGCTTTCTCGGCTTTTTGTGCTTCTCTTTTTTGAGCGAGAGAACCTCGTCGTAGCTTTTCTCGGTTACCTTAATTTTCATAGGATAGCCTCCGTTTGAGATTTGGCTGCGCCAAGAGTGTGGTTTTTTAGATTCCTATAATATCGCGAACGACCTCGCCGGCGAGAATAAGACCTGCCACCGACGGCACGAACGAGCAGCTCGCAGGCGCTCGGCGTCCGTCAGTCTTTTCTCCGACGGGGGCTTCAGCCTCGCGCGGTAGCTCGGTCGAATAAACAACCTTTAAGTGATTTATTCCGCGTTTGCGAAGCCCCACGCGCACTGCGCGTGCTAGCGGGCAAACTGAGGTTTTTGATATATCCGCGACCTTTAAGGCTGTGGGGTCGAGCTTGTCGCCCGTGCCCATAGAGGAGATAATTTTCACGCCAAGCCTTTGGCAGGACTCGATGAGATAAAGCTTTGCGCCTACCGAGTCGATAGCGTCGATGACGTAGTCGTAGTCGGTAAGATTTATCCTGTCCGAGCTCGCCTCGTCAAAAAAGAGGTTGTGGCAGGCGACCGAAATATCGGGATTTATGTCGCCGATACGGGCTCTTGCCGCCTCGGTTTTGTATTGACCCACGGTGGAGTCAAGAGCGATTATCTGCCTATTGATATTTGATACCGAAACTCTGTCGGGGTCGATAAGGTCGATAGCTCCGACACCCGCCCTCGCGAGCGCCTCGACAGCATAGCCGCCGACACCTCCAATGCCGAAAATTGCGACACGGGCGCGCCGTAAGCGCGAAAGTCCCTCGCTGCCGACGAGCGCCTCGGTCCTCGTATAGCGCTCCATTATACCTCACCGCGCGCTATAGCGCGAACGAGATTGAAGTCCTCGTCAACTATAATGAAATCGGCGTCGTAGCCAACCTCGATTTTGCCCTTGTTAAGTCCCATAAGGCGCGCGGGGTTCTCGCTTGCCATTTTGACGGCGTCTTTCTCGGGAATTCCGAAGGAGATAGCACACTTGACGCAATCAAACAGGGTTGCGGTCGAGCCTGCGAGATTGCCGCCCTCGGTAAACGCTTTGCCGTCTGTGACGGTTATCCTCTGACCGCCAAAGTCGTATACCCCGTCGCCAAGACCCGCTGCACGCATAGCGTCGCTGACGAGCACTATTCTGTCAGTGCCGTAAAGCTTCACGAGTGCTCTCACAGCCGCGGGGTGAACGTGCACGCCGTCGGAGATAAGCTCGGCATAAGCGCCGCTGTCAACACCCGCAGGGATAGGTCCGGGGGCTCTGTGGTGAATACCGGGCATAACGTTGTAGGTGTGCGTCAGCGAGGTAGCACCCGCACGGAATGCCGCGATAGCCGTGTCGTAATCGGTATCGGTGTGTCCTATCGACACCTGCGCAGGACACGCCTTTATAAACTCAATAGCGCCCTCAACCTCGGGCGCAACGGTTACCCTTTTGACGTTTTTGCACTTGTTAAAAAGCTCCATCGTGGGGGGAATGACGTATTTTTCGTTCTGCGCGCCCTTGTATTTTACGTTAATGAAGGGACCCTCCATATGAAAGCCGGGGATATTAGCACCGTGATTAAAGCTTATATCTCTCGAGCAGGCGGCAACGATATCCTCCTCGCTCATAGTCATAGTGGTAGGATACCAGGTGGTAGTGCCGCGCGAGAGCTGGTAGTCTGCCATTGCCTCAAGGCCGCCCTCCATTGTGTCACGTCCTACGTATCCGTGACCGTGTATATCTATAAGTCCTGGGTAAATCTTGTTACCGCCAAGGTTGATACCTTCATCGTCGGTTTTACCTATCGCGGCAATTTTGCCGTCGGCGACGGTTATATCGGTGAGTGTGCCGTATAGTCTTACGTTTTTAAGTACGGTTTTCATTTTGCTTCCTCCGAGGGTGGATTTCTTATTTTATTATATAGTTTTCGCGCGCAAAAGTCAATATGTGAATTTTCTATTGCATTTGCCGAGCGGATTATGTATAATAATTGTGTAGAATTTTGCGTATTTGGAGGACTCTATGCTCTCGAGAATTTACAGCTGCGGCGTGTTTGGAATAGACGGCTTCGAGGTTACCGTTGAGTGTAGCGCCTGGGACAGGATTCCGCGCTTTGAGCTTGTGGGACTGCCCGACGCCGCGGTAAAGGAAGCAAAGGGCAGGGTGCAATCCGCCTGCGAAAACAGCGGTATCAGCTTCCCCTCGCTTGATATTATGATTAACCTTGCGCCAGCCGACGTAAAAAAAGAGGGCTCGGCATTTGACCTTGCCATTCTCACGGCTGTTTTGCAGTGCGACAGGGTTGTTTCCTCTGAATACGATTTTTCGGATAAATGTATCGTCGGCGAGCTGTCGCTCTCGGGTGAGGTAAGACCCATCGGCGGCGTTCTTTCCATGGCGCTCGCTGCGCGTGCGTCAGGCAGACGCGAGATATTCGTACCTCGCGCTAACGCAGGTGAGGCGTCGGTCGTTGACGGTATCACGGTTTACGGTGTCGGAACGGTGAAGGAGCTTATCGACCATATCAAGGGTATAAAGAGAATTTTGCCTACGCGATTTGATAAGAGCGCCTTTGACCTTGCCGCAGAGACGGGCGGTCCTGATTTTTTAGAGGTCAGAGGACAGCTTAAGGCAAAGCGCGCACTTGAGGTTGCCGCCGCAGGCGGTCACAACGTTCTTATGATAGGCCCGCCCGGTGCGGGCAAGTCTATGCTTGCAAAGCGCCTTTCGTCAATTCTCCCCGATATGTCCTTTGACGAGGCGGTTGAAACGACGAAAATACAGTCGGTTGCAGGCTCGCTTCGCACAAATCTTGTAACCGAGCGCCCCTTCCGCTCGCCTCACCACACGGTGAGCGTGGCAGGGCTTGTGGGCGGCGGCACTGTGCCGCGCCCCGGCGAGATATCGCTCTCGCATAACGGCATACTCTTCCTTGACGAGCTGCCCGAGTTCTCAAAATCAGTGACCGAGTCGCTCCGCCAGCCGCTTGAGGATGGGTCGGTTACGGTAACGCGCGCGAATGCGAAAATCACCTACCCATCGTCTTTTATGCTCGTTTGTGCCATGAACCCCTGCAAGTGCGGATATTTCGGCGACCCGTCAAGGCAGTGCACCTGCTCGCCCGCCTCGCGTACGAAATATCTTGAGAGGGTCAGCGGTCCGCTTCTTGACAGGATTGATATTGAAATAGAGCTGCCCTCGGTTTCCTATAACGAGATTTCGGGTGCTACAGCGGCGGGTGAGCCGTCGCGGGAGATACGGAAGAGAGTAAACCGCGCACGCGCATTTACCGATGAGCGCCTCACTCGCGGCGGCGACAGGGCGGGAATACTTAACGCTAATATGACGCCCGATATGCTCCACCGCTACTGCACACCCGACGACGAGGGCAGGGAGCTTCTGCGCTCGGCGTTTGAGAAGCTTGGGCTTTCGGCAAGGGGGCACGACAGAGTGCTTAAGGTGGCAAGAACTATTGCCGACCTTGACGGGGCGGCACAAATCGGCGCCGACCATATTGCCGAGGCAATAATGTATCGCTCGCTTGACAGGAAATATTGGAGAAGATAAAGGAAACGGAGATATAAAATGAAAAGGGAGAGTGCTTTGCCGGAGCTGCTTTGTCCGGCGGGAGATTTTGAGTGTCTTGTCGCCGCCGTGAGTGCAGGAGCAGACGCGGTTTACGTCGGCGGCAAGCACTTTGGCGCGCGCGCGTATGCCAAAAACTTTGACACGGATGAGCTTTCTCGCGCCGTCAGATACTCTCATCTTCACGGAGTGAAGCTCTACGTTACAGTCAATACCCTCGTTTACGACAGGGAAATGGACGGGCTCGTTGATTATGCGCGCACGCTATACAGGATAGGAGTCGACGCGCTGATTGTTGCCGACCTTGGCGCCATAGCCGAGATAAGACGGGCACTGCCCGAGCTTGAGCTTCACGCCTCAACGCAGATGTCGGTGCACAATACCCTCGGCGCAGACGCCGCATACGCTCTCGGCTGCAAAAGGGTTGTGCTCGCAAGGGAGCTTTCGCACCGTGATATTGTGAGCGTGACCGAGTCCTGTCGCGCCGAGGTTGAGGTGTTTTTACACGGTGCGCTTTGCGTGTGCCACTCGGGGCAGTGCCTTTTCTCGTCGCTCGTCGGCGGCAGAAGCGGCAACCGTGGCGAATGCGCGCAGCCGTGCAGGCTGCCGTATAATAACGGCGGATACCCTCTTTCGCTTTCCGACCTCTCGCTTGCAGGACATATAGAAGAGCTTATTGACTCGGGGGTTGCCTCGCTTAAAATTGAGGGGCGAATGAAATCTCCCGACTACGTATATACCGTCACGAAGATTTATAGAGCATTGCTTGACGAGCGCCGTATGCCGACGAAGGAGGAGCTTTCCAAGCTTCGTCGCGCATTCTCGCGCGGCGGCTTTACCGACGGATATTTCACCGGTAAAACAGACCAAAAAATGACAGGCACGCGCACCGAGGAGGACAAGCAAAAAACGCGAGAGGCAGGGGGGCGTGTGTTCGAAATAGAGCGTATCCCCGTGCGTGCCGAGGTGACAATGCGCCTTGGCGAGCCTGCCGAAATGATTCTTTTTACCGACACTCGCTCGGTGAGCGTTACGGGTGATACACCCGAGAGGGCAGAGCGCTCGCCGCTTTTGAAAGACGAGGTTCTCGTGCGGCTCTCAAAGATGGGTAATACTCTCCTCTCGCTTGACAAAAACGATATAGCCTTGACGCTTGACGAGGGTATAAATCTCTCGCCCGCGTCTATAAATTCGCTCCGCCGCGCAGCGGCAGAGGCATTCGAGTCCTGCGATAGGGAGCTGCCGGAGGAAATACCGAGAGAAAAGAGGCGCACTGCCCGACAGCTGTCGCTTCGTTCCGCCCTGTTTCTTGACGAAGGGGCGTTCCGAGAGGCGTTCAGGCGTGAGCCGTCAGCCTTTTCAGATGTTGACGCGCTGTTTTTGCCGCTGTTTTCTGATTCCTACGACGGCGCAAACGGCGTATATCTGCCGCCCGTGATTATGGAGTCCGAGCTGACTTCTGTAAAAAAGAAGCTGGAGAAAGCCAAAAAATGTGGCATTTTGTATACTTTGGTTGGAAATATAGGGCAAATTTCGCTCTCTCGCGAGCTTGGGTTTGTTCCTGTCGGAGATTTCAGGCTCAATGTAACTAACTCAAGCTCGGCGGCAGAGTACGCGGATATGGGCGTTGATTCGGTGGTGCTCTCGCCCGAGCTGACCCTGCCGCAGGCGAGGGATATCGGCGGATCTGTAATCGCGTATGGAAGGATACCTCTTATGATAACCGAGCGTTGCTTTATACGCGACTCGGCGGGCTGTGACGCGTGCGGTAAATTTTCGCTCGTTGACCGTCTCGGCGAGAGATTCCCTATAATCCGTGAGTACGGGCACAGAAATCTTGTTCTTAATTCGCGCGTTACCTATATGGGCGACAAAAAAACAGAGCTATCAGCTCTCGGGCTTTCTTCGCACCTCATATTTACCACAGAGAGCGCCGAGAAAATTTGCGATATCAACCGACGGATTTTCCGAGGCGAAGCTCTCCCCGACACGGAGATACGCAGAGTTGGAAAGAGGGTAGGCAAAGCCCCGAGAAAGACGAAAAGAACATAAAAAAGAAGCGGAAATATTTTCCGCTTCTTTTTTACCTTTATTTTATTGCCGTACCCATATCGCTTGTTACCGTCAAGGAAACCGTATGAGTAACCCCGTTTCTCTCGACAACCAGTGTAACTGTGCTGCCTGGGCGTGCTGTCAGCATTATTTCTAATACGTGATAAAGTGCGGTAATTCTCTGCACCTTACCGTCTACCCTGATTTCGAGGAGCGTATCCTGTTCCAAAATCTTTCCGCGCAGCGAGCTATCCTGGTCGACCGATGTGACAACCACGCGTGTGACGCGTACTATCTCGCCGTCCTTATCAAGCTCAAGCGACATTTCAGCCTCTGAAACGTTTATGCCGGGCGTGTATTTGTAAGCGCCGCGGAACTCTTCGTCACTGTGATATATAATGTTGTCGGCAAGCGCAAGTGCGAGATTTGAGGGAATAGCGTAAGCTATGTTGTCCACCTTCTCACCGATTTTCTTTGCGTTGACAATACCGATGAGCCTGCCCTGTGAGTCGAAAAGACCGCCGCCTGAGTTACCCTCGTTTATAGCCGTGTCAACTCTCATAACCCTTACAGTGATATCGGTTCGCTTGTCGGGCCCCTTCATTTTGAGGTCCTCTGAAATAACGCTTACCGAGCCCTTCGTTGCCGAAATGCCCTCGCTCTCCGCGTTGCCTATTGCTATGACGGGGTCAAGGACCCGTACAAGCTCGGAGTCAAAGGTCTCTGCCGCGCGGGCAGGGGAGATTTTCAATAGGTCGCTTCCTGTTACCTTAAGCACCGCGAGATCGTAATCAAAGGCACCGCCAACGTACTTGGCGGAAATAGCGTAGTTTTCTGATTCGTATCCGTAAAGATATACCTTTATGCTTTCGCTGATTTTGTCTGTTACGGCGTCGTCGTGATAAATAACGTGATAATTGGTGATTATATAGGCGTCACCCGTGCTTTTGTCGAGCTTGTAAATTACGCCACTGCCTGCCATAGTGCGAGTTCCCGTAGTGGCCGTATAGGAAAAGGGGTCGTTTATCTCAACCGTAAAGTCGGCGGTAATTGACACTGATGATAAAAGCGCCCCCCTTTGTGCGGTGAGGCTGTCGCGTGTCTCGCCGTCTTTTCCGAGGTTATCAAAAATATCACCGATGAAGCTTGCGGTATAGGAGCAGGATGAAAGTGAAAGTATCGAGCCGAGCAGCAATGAAAGAACAAGAATCAGAGTGATAATTTTTCTCAAATATGTTTTCATACGGTACTCCCGGGGAAATATATTGTCGAGGATATTATACACTATTTTTGTTAACCTAATGTTAATAAATTGAAATTTTTATACTTTCACGGTAAAAACAAGGGGTAAAACGCTCTCTCGTATTGACAGGAGAGTCGTAAAATGCTATACTAAAGTAGTAAAAAGTACGAAAAGAGAGGTTTTTATGTCGGTAACTATAATAACGGGTGCGTCAAGCGGAATAGGAGCGGAGTTCGCAAGACAGCTCGCGATGCGCGGGGCTGACGAGCTATGGCTTGTCGCAAGGCGAAGAGACAGAATGGAAAAGCTCGGGCAGCAAATAGGGGTAAAATACAAGGTGATTGAGGCAGACCTCGCAGGGGACGAGGGGATAGAGGCGGTTTTGTCGGTGCTGTCAGAGGAAAAACCCGAGGTTGGCTTTTTCGTAAACGCGGCGGGCTTTGGAGATTTCGGCGGCTTTGATGAGCTCCCTCGCGAGGATTATATGAGAATGATAGACGTCAACGTGAAGGCAACCGTTGCGCTCACGCACGCCGTAATACCTTATATGAAAAAGGGCGGGCGCATAGTAACGCTTGGCTCAGGCTCGGCGTTTACGCCGCTACCATACTTTAACGTGTACGCCTCGGGCAAGGCGTTCGTTTTGCATTACACCAAGGCGCTAAATTACGAGATAAAAAAATACGGGCTGCGCGCGACCTGCTTTTGCCCGGGCTGGGTGCATACCGAGTTTATAGATAAGGCAACCGATAACAAGGGAGTTACAATGCCGAGACGTGGCGCCTTTCATCCCTTGCTCGACTGCGAGAGGGTGGTCAGAGGCTGCATACGCGCGGCAGAGAGGGGCAAATCAATGTACGTGACGGGACTGTTTACGAAATTTCAGCACGTCGCCTATAAGCTTTTGCCCGATTCGGTCTTGACTCGCGCGTGGCTTGCAATGCTCGAGTCGCCAAGAAAGCGTGAAAGAGGCAAATGAGACACCCGTGTTAAAAAGAAAGGAATACCCGAGATGAAAAAAAGAGTAAGACTCGCCCCGGGCGCGCTTACAGCGCCCCTGCCGCCTGTGCTCGTAACCGTCGGTGAAGGAGAGCGGGCAAACGTTATAACTATAGGCTGGACGGGCATTTTAGCCACCCAGCCGCCAAAGACCTATATATCGGTAAGACCTACGAGACATTCTTACGCACTTCTCAAGGAGAGGGGCGAGTTTGTGATAAATTTACCAACCGAGAAGATTGTGCGCGAGGTTGACTATGCGGGCATTTACACCGGAAAAAAGGTTGATAAGTTTGCAAAAACAGGGCTTACACCCATAGCGAGCGCAGAGGTCGCACCGCCCTCAATAGACGAGTGCCCCGTGTCAATCGAGTGCAGGGTGTGCAAGGTCGTTCCGATGGGCTCGCACGACGTTTTCGTTGCGGATATCGTCGGAGTCAGCTGCCGAGAGGATATAATGGACGGGCAGGGGAAAATCAGGCTAGACCGCGCAGGACTGCTGGCATACGCGCACGGAGAATACTTTGCACTCGGTGAAAAGCTTGGCAGATTCGGTTTTAGTACAGATAAGAAAAAGAGTGGAAATCACCCAACCCGTGTAACGAAAAAGCCTGCAAATAAAGCAAAACCCGACTCTAATAAGGGCAAGCCGCACGGACCGCGCGCTATGGCGCGTCGGGCGAGGAGGGAGAAGGAGAGCGTATGAAAACGGAAAACACTGAAAAAATAAGAGAGCGCGTGCTCTCGCTGATAGAGTCGGAGTTCGAGAGCGACGCGGCGTTTGAGCGCGAGATTGGACTTGCCGAGAAGACGGTAAACAATTGGCGGCGGTGCCGCTCGGCGTCGTTTATGCGTATTTTGCCAAAGCTCTCGGAGGTGTTCGGAGTCAACGTCGGGGAGCTTCTCGATATGCCGCTTCGTCGCGACACCTCGGAGCTGTCCGAGGAGGAGCTGCACCTCTTACACCTTTACCGCAAATCGCGCACGCTATCGCAAAAGATGAGGTCGGCGCTTCGAGAAACGCTTGAAACTACTATAAATCTTTACATACTCACAGCACAGGAGCAAAAGGCGAGGGGGCAAAAAAAGCGCTGAACCCCGTTCGGCTATTGACAAGCGCGCTTACTTGAGGTATAATACTGATATATCCCGAGCCTGTCCGATGAAGCACGCTTCATAATTCCTAGCAGGGAAAGCGCGGTGCAAATCCGCCGCAACAGCCATTGCCGTGAGGGGCGCAGCCGCCCTGAGCCGGAAGGCCTGCCGGACGGGAAAAAAGGTAATATTCCTTGGGCAAACGGAGGAAGAACCGTGCGTTAGGGCGGCGCGTTTTACGCGGCGTTCCTGCGCTCGCACGCCCAGCCCTCACCGCAAAAGCGGTCGGCAGGCGTTTTTCTTTTCGCACTCATTTTGAGTGCTCGTCTGGCTTTCGGGAAAAAGAAAGGTGGAAGAAAATATGAAAAAAACAAGCCTTGGCAAAATTTTGGCTTTTATCGCTGCTGTGGCAATGCTCATTGCCTGCCTCGTATCCTGCGGCGGAAACGTAGCGGGCAGCGGCACGGCACTCGTGGTTATTGAAAACGCTGCGGGCGCTGACACGCCATACACCGTCTACGAGGTGGAGCTCGCGAGGGTTGAAAACAAAAACGAGGGCGCACTCTCGTTGCTCGAGTATATAGCGTCTGTTGAGGGTAGCACGCTCTATTACAGCGCAAGCTGGGGCGGTGGCTACGGCGCGTACGTTAACAGTATAGGCACGCTTTCGCCCGTGGGGACAGAGTTTATTGCGGTTTACACCTCAAACGAGGCGGATTTTGCCGTCCCCGACGCATATATGCCGACTGTAAAAACCGTCGAATACGACGGGGCGACCCTCACCTACTCGGGCGTAGGTATAAGCCAAATGAATATTAAAGACGGCACGGTCGTGCTGTTCCGTCTTGAAAGCTACGGATAATAGTCAATGGCAGGAAGAAAAAACAGAATTTCGCCTGCCGGGGCGCTCGCACTCGTCGGTATTTCGGCTGCAACCGTCGAGTGCGGAAAGCTCGTGCTCATGGTGTTTCCTAACGTTGAGGTGGTAACTCTCCTTCTTGCGCTTTACGGCTACGTATTCGGCGCGCTCGGGGTTCTTGCCGCCGTGGTGTTCGTGTGTATTGAGCCATTGATATGGGGCTTTGGTCCGTGGGTTATAAGCTATATTATTTATTGGCCGCTTGTTGCGCTCACGTTCTGGCTGCTTCGCATAGCGAAGGTGAAAAACAGGTGGCTGCTTACGGGAGTGGCTGTTGCCATGACCTTTCTTTTCGGGGTGCTCTCATCGCTCGTTGACGTCGGGCTCTTTACCGGTTTTTTTGAGAATTTCATATCGCGTTTCGCCGTATATTACGCAAGGGGCGCGGTCTTTTACGCGGTGCAGACGGTCTCGAACGCCGTGCTTTTTCCGCTTCTTTTCGTATTTTTATCCGAGCGGCTTTCTCGAATAAAGCGAAGCTTGTATAGAGGTTAAATGCTACCGCCGAGCGACTGAAAGGATGCTCGGCGGGCTTTGTTTACAAAATAATCTTGACAACCGGGGAAAGCTATGTTAAAATTTATTAATATTAAAGCTTTTAGGGGGTGCGTGTGTGAGGAGCAGAATATCTCTTTTCGGGCGTAGTGTGGCGCTGCTTCTTGCCATCATAGCCACGGTCTCGCTCTTCTCGTGCGACAGAGCCGAGCCTCGCGAGAGATACTTCTTTCCCTATTTCGATACGCAACCGACTCTTACCGACTACTCGGGCGACAGCGAGGCTGATTTTGTCAGGCGCGCCGGCAGGGTTGATGGGATTTTTGAGTATTATCACAGGCTTTTTGACATATATAACGAGTACGACGGGATAAGCAACGTCGCAACGCTCAACCGCCTTGCAGGCGAGGGGCCTGTGGGAGTGGAGAGAGAGCTTATCGATTTTCTTCTTTTCTGTAAGGAAATGCACGAGACGACGGACGGAGCTGTGAACGTGGCAATGGGAGCCGTGCTTCGGATTTGGCACGAGCACCGCACGGCAGAGGGCGAAAAAACGTTGCCCGACGCCGACACACTGCGCGCGGCGGGCGAGCACTGCGATATAGACTGCCTCATTATTGACGAGGCGGCACTTACGGTGGAGTTTTCAGACCCTCTGATGTCACTTGACGTCGGCGCTGTCGCAAAGGGCTACGCCGTCGAGCGCGCCGCAGAGTATCTTATAAGCGACGGCGCTGACGGGTACGTCTTGAACGTCGGCGGAAACCTTCGCGCAATAGGCAAAAAGCCTGACGGCACAGCTTGGAAAAGCTATATCAGAAACCCCGATAT
Organism: Eubacteriales bacterium; assembly: GCA_045657165.1. Taxonomy (GTDB): domain Bacteria; phylum Bacillota; class Clostridia; order Oscillospirales; family CAG-272; genus UBA1740. Next base: position 8,214 of record JAZOSP010000111.1, on the reverse strand, counting down.
ATACGACACCGAGAATAGGTACGTATATTCGTTTTTCCTCTCCGACGGCTCTGCCGTTACCTCGGGCGACTACGAGCGATTTTTCGTCGTTGACGGGGTGAGGTATCATCACATAATCGACGGCAAAACACTTCTGCCCGCTGCATATTTTTCGTCTGTAACGGTGCTCTGCCGTGACAGCGGCATGGCAGACGCGCTCTCGACCGCGCTTTTTAATATGGATTACGAGTCTGGTAAGGCACTCGTCTCCTCACTCGACGGCGTGAGGGCTGTGTGGATAACTAAGACCGGCGAGATACTTGAATAAATTTTCAAAGGTAGAAAGGATAGATAACGGCTATGGAAAAAATGCTTGCTCTTATGGAGTCCGACGCGACTCTTACTCCAAAGGAGATAGCTCTTATGCTCTCAAAGGAAGAGGGCGACGTCAAAAGGATGATTGAGAAATGTGAGGCGGAGGGAATTATCCTCGGAAGACAGACGATTATAGACTGGGATAAAACCGACCGCGAATACGTGAGTGCCCTTATTGAGGTCAAGGTAATGCCTCAGCACGACGACGGCTTTGACAGAATAGCAGAGAAGCTGCTTGCTTACCCCGAGATAAAGGCGCTTTATCTTATGTCGGGCGGCTTTGATTTCACCGTTATTATTGAGGGCAAAACTATGCGCGAGGTTGCGTATTTCGTAGCGCGTAAGCTTGCGCCCGTTGAGTTCGTAACCTCAACGGCGACTCATTTCGTTCTCAAAAAATACAAGGACAAGGGCACGATTTACAAGGCGCCCGAGGAAGACGCGAGGGGCAACCTGATAATATGATGGATTACAGTAAGCTGCTTTCAAGCACGCTTGTCGATATAAAACCGTCGGGAATAAGAAAGTTCTTCAACATGCTCTCGGAGATGACCGACGTCACCGCCTTGACGGTGGGTCAGCCGGATTTTGTCACGCCGTGGCATATCCGAGAGGCGGCTATCGACTCGCTTGAAAAGGGAAAAACCTATTACACCTCAAACGCAGGTACGGGCGAGCTGCGCTCTGAGATATCGAAATATATGGAGCGCCGTTTCTCGCTTAAATATTCTGCCGAGGACGAGATTTTCGTCACCGTTGGTGGCAGTGAGGCGATAGATATCGCCATTCGCGCGGTCGTTAACCCCGGAGACGAGGTTATCGTGCCAATGCCGTCGTTCGTCTGCTACGAGCCTATTGCCAGAATGGCGGGGGCGAGAGTCGTTACTATCGAAACCAAAATTGAAAACGAATTCAAGCTCACAGCCGACGAGCTTCGTGCGGCTATAACGCCTAAAACCAAGCTTCTCGTGCTTCCGTTCCCGAACAACCCGACGGGTGCCGTTATGGAGAGGGAGGACCTCGAAGCGATAGCAGAGGTTCTCGAGGGTACGGATATTCTCGTGCTCTCCGACGAGATATACGCCGAGCTGACTTATACGGGTAAACACGTTTCAATCGCGAATCTTCCCGGCATGTGGGAGCGCACGATTATAGCCTCGGGCTTTTCAAAGGCGTACGCTATGACCGGCTGGCGCCTTGGCTACCTTTGCGCGCCTGCTCCCCTGCTTACGCAAATGCTGAAGCTCCACCAATATGCAATAATGTGCGCGCCTACCGTGTCGCAGTTTGCCGCGGTTGAGGCTATGCGCGCGGGCGACGCCGACATAGAGTACATGAAGGCGGAGTATAACCGCCGCCGCGCATTTATCCACGAGGGACTGCTTTCGATAGGAGTTGAGTGCTTTGAGCCGCGTGGGGCGTTTTACATCTTCCCGAACATAGGAAAATTCGGACTCTCGAGCGAGGAGTTTTGCGAGAGACTCCTTTACGAGGAAAGGTGCGCCATAATTCCCGGGACTGCCTTCGGCGCGGGAGGAGAGGGCTTCGCGAGAATATCCTACGCATATTCTATGAAGCACATAAAGGAAGCTCTTGAGAAAATAGAAAGATTCATCAAAAAACTCAAATAAAGCAAACAATTGTTTGCAAAAACCGCCCGTCGCAGTTCTGCTGCGACGGGCGGTGTCTTTATATTTTTTCTATTTTCAGAACGGCGACGCTCATATCGTCACGTCCCTTTGAGCGCCCCCTTGCCTCGGAGAGGATAAAGTCTGCGTAGACTTTTAAGTCCTTCGGTGCAGGCCTTGAGAGCAGCTCGAGAAGCCACGGGGAGTCCTCAGCCGCCTGACATATGCCGTCGGAGAGCATTATAACAAGGTCCTCTCCCTTTACCTCGACCCTGATTCTCTCAGTGTCTATTTTGCGCAAAAGCCCTATCGGCGCCGTCTGCGAGCGCAGGCGGAAGATTGAGGGGCCGCGCTTTACGAAGGAGGGGGCTGCGCCGCTTTTGAGGAAGGTTGCCGAGCCGTTTACAAGGTCAAATTCGAAAAGGTCTACCGTTGCGGAGCACTCGTCCTTGCGTCGCCTTATCGCCTCGCTTAACATCTGTAAAACCGCTTCCTTTGGCGCGCGCAGGCTGAGAGCGCGGCTGATAAAGCTTGCGGCAAACGACGAGGTTTCCTTTGCGACAGTGCCGCTGCCCATTCCGTCGGATATGAGCGCGTAGAAGCGGTCGTCCGAGGACTCGAAAACGCACACGGTGTCACCCGAAATTTCATCCCCCGCACCTGCGGCGGTTGCCGTGGCACATTCTACCCTGTAAGAGCGGGCGGCACTGCATTCCATAAGAGCCATTTTATCTCGCTTGAAAAATTCCGGCGTACCGAGCCGCACGCCCAGGACCGTCTCAATTTCCTCGCGAAGCTCGCGAGAGGAGATTTTGGTGCCTCCTTCGTCTTCGGCGGCTAATATAACATGTGGGCGGCGTTCTCCGAAAACGCGAATGACTCCATCGGAGAGACCGTGAGATTTTATCGCGGTGCTGAGCGCCTCGGAGAGTGGGGCGTTGTGCGCCGTCTCTCTTTCGTCCGCAAGGCGTGCCTCGTTTATCAGCTTAGAGATAAGCTCGTATTCGTCTGCGACCGAGCTGCGCTCGGTTATTCGGTAGCGCTCGCGCTCCGCCTCGGCGGCGCGCTTTTCGATTTCCTCTGCGATTGCCTCGGCGTGGCGGCAAAACTCGTCCTTGCCGTTGGTATCATTTGCTGTTATTTTCTCGTGCTCTGCGAGCATTGCGGCAATTTTTGCCGCCCCCTTTGCGGTGGGGGAAATCTCCTCCTTCTCGCAAAGTGCTCTGTCAGCACAGGTACGGCAGCGCTCCTTTGCGACGTCGAGCACGATTGCCTCATATTCCTCGCTCGTAAGAGTGGCACGCTCTCTGGAGTAGCTTCTTATTATTCCGCCGAGTGCGGTAAGCGAGGACTCAAGCGCGTCAAGCCCGCCGCGGTACTTGTTTTTGTAGGTGAGAGCCATTGTTCCAACCATATCCTTCGCGTTGCTCTCTACCTTTACCGTTTCATCCTCGCCTCTTTCCGAGGGGAGCCTTTTGAGAAGCGGCGCTGCAAGCGTGGCGGCTATTGCGTACTCCGGAAGTGTAGATAAGAAGCCTATAAGCCCCGAGGAGTAGGCACTCCACGCGCACAGCGCAGCCCCGCCACCGACTAAGGCGTAAAGCGTTCCGAGGTTGAAAAGCAGCCCTGCGCCGAGTCCTGCAAGAGCAAAGGATACCGAGTAGCTGCCAGACACGCCGAGCGAGGATATAAATCCTACGGCAAGAGCTCTCAGAGCTCCAAAGCGCTTTGCGACGAGCAGCGTTACGAGCGATACGAAAACGTAAGCAAGGCTCACACCGAAAATTTCAAGCGGTGCAAGCGACATCGCAAGAAGGAGCAGTGAAAATACCGCGGTGCATTGGAAGAACATGACGTTGTATTTTTCCGCCTCGTCAAGTCCCTTAAGTGAAAAAATCGGACTTTTCTCATAAAGGAGCGAGTCGATTTTTATATTCGAGCCGAAAACTCCCGAGAATATGAAGACGAGTGCCGGCGGCACTATTATCATAGCAACACCGAAAAGGGTGCCCTCAAGCGTAAAGCCCGACAAAAGGAGCTCGTATGCCGCCGATATAAAGCCGCCGATAATGGCGGCAGAGGAGCGTAAGAGAAGTCCTTCGCCAAATAAAACTGAAGTCCCGCTTTTCTTATCGGCGCCCGACGTGATAACTCGCAGGAAAACCGTAATAACGCAAATTACACCGTAGATTATTCCCTCGCCGCCGAGCGTCAGCGAGCCGATGACTGCGCCGATGAGCGCCGCCCATACGTGTGTCGGAAGTGCCGCAACAAAGGCGAGTCCTATCGGGTGTGCGCCGAAAACGAGATGGCACCTTGAAAACAGCAGTGCGACGGTCAGAGCTGCAAGGTCATAAATTAGCCCGTCGCGGCTTTCGGGTCTTGCGCCCTTAATTGAGGTGAGGATTTTTTCGAAGACACCCGTGCTCTGCGCTTCGACTTCCTCGGTGGTTTTTTCGGTAGTTTTGTTCATAACAATCTCCGTTTCAAAGAGTATAAGTACAAGCTTATTGTAGTATAAAGGACAAAAGAAAGCTGTCGAAGCGGCGCTGGAGAAAGGCGCGAGCTTTTGTCGGGCGAGGGAGAAATCGGTGCTTTTTTTAACACGGGTAGGGATTTTTGCCGTCTTTTATCGCACATTGCGAAAGCTTGACGGAATAAAATGAGCTGCCTTGGAGTATAATTGCGCAAAAAAAGCGACCGAGCTCGGTCGCTTTTTTCTTTTGTTTAATTTTTGAGTGAATGTATAGGTGCGGGGATTCTGCCGCCTCGGTCGATAAACGCCTTGCAGGACTCCTTATGCACAGGCATTATAGGAGCGTAGCCGAGAAGGCCGCCGAACTCGGCGGATTCGCCAACGCCCTTGCCAAAGACGGGGATAACGCGCACGGCGGTGGTCTTGGTGTTGACCACTCCTATCGAAATCTCGTCGGCAATAATTCCTGAAATCGTCGAGGCGTCAGTGTCGCCGGGTATGGCAATCATATCAAGACCTACAGAGCAAACTGCCGTCATAGCCTCGAGCTTTTCAAGAGTTAACGTGCCAAGCTCTGCCGCCTCTATCATGCCTCTGTCCTCGGAAACGGGAATAAACGCGCCCGAAAGACCGCCGACGTGGCTCGACGCCATAACGCCGCCCTTTTTCACCGCGTCGTTGAGGAGAGCAGGCGCCGCCGTTGTGCCGTGAGTGCCGCAGCGCTCAAGCCCCATATTCTCAAGTATCTCGGCAACAGAGTCGCCTGCTGCCGGCGTGGGGGCGAGCGAGAGGTCGACTATTCCGTAGGGCGTGCCAAGCCGCTTTGCCGCCTCTGAGGCGATGAGCTGGCCGACCCTCGTTATCTTAAAGGCGATTTTCTTAACGGTGTCCGCAAGTGCGGAGAAATCGGACTGACCGGCTTCCTTTATCGCAGCCGCAACGACACCGGGGCCGCTGACTCCGACGTTGATGACCGTGTCGGGCTCGCCCATGCCGTGCACGGCGCCAGCCATAAAGGGGTTGTCCTCGGGAATGTTTGCAAATACGACGAGCTTTGCACAGCCGATAGAATCCTTGTCGCGGGTGAGATACGCGGTTTCCTTGATAATCTCGCCCATACGCCTGACGGCGTCCATATTGATACCCGCCTTGGTGGTGGCAACGTTTACCGAGGAGCAGATTCGCGTGGTTTCAGCGAGTGCCTCGGGGATAGATTCTATAAGATTTTCAGCGCCGCGGATAGCACCCTTTTGCACGTGTGCCGAGTAGCCGCCGATGAAGTTAACGCCAAGCTCTACCGCCGCGCGCTCAAGCACGCGGGCAAGCCTCACGAAGCCTTCGGGGGAGAGTCCTGAGCCGATATAAGAGATGGGAGTTACCGAAATGCGCTTATTGACTATCGGAATTCCGTAGGTGCGCTCAAGCTCGGTGCACACACGAACGAGATTTTTTGCAGAGCGCGTGATTTTGTCGTATATTTTTTCTTCAAGCCGTGTGGGGTCGTCTGATATGCAGTCAAAGAGCGATATACCCATAGTGACCGTTCTGATGTCGAGGTTTTCCTCGCGTATCATTTTTATAGTTTCGAGAATGTCGGTTGTATTAAGCATTGTAAATCCTCTTTGTTTTTGCCTGATTATATTTTGTGCATAGAGTTGAAGATATCCTCGTGCATTATGCGGATATCGACGCCGTTTTCGTCACCGAGCCTTTTCATCTCGTCGGTGAACGCCGCGAAGTCAACCCTAAGCCCGTCGATTTCAACGAGCATAATCATGGCAAAATATTCCTTCATTACCGTCTGGCTGATGTCAACGATGTTGACTCCGTATTTTGCACATTCGGTGCTTGCCATAGCTATAATTCCAACCTTGTCCTTGCCTATAACCGTAATAACTGCCTTCATAGCCTTGCCTTTCGCTTGTGGTTTTGACTGTATTTTATCATAATTTACACAGATTTACAAGAGCTTTATTGAAAATTACTCTTTTTTATGTTAAAATATAAGCAATGGAAGGGCACAGCGCCCGCACCACTTGGAGGCTTTATGAAAAACGGAGTAGTGATAGTAAATAAAGAGGAGGGTATGACGTCGCAGGCGGTTGTCAGCCGTGTCAAGCGGATTTTCGGTGCTGACAAGGCGGGGCATACGGGCACGCTTGACCCTATGGCAACGGGCGTTTTGCCCGTGCTGATAAACAGAGGGGTAAAGGCGAGCGAGTTTATGCTCACCGAGGATAAGCATTACGTCGCAACCCTCGCGCTCGGTATTACCACCGATACCGAGGACACGACGGGCAATATTCTCTTCGAAGACCCGCGAGTGCCGAGCGAGGGGGAGGTTCTTCGGGCGGTGGAGAGCTTCGTCGGCGAGTATATGCAAACGCCGCCTATGTATTCCGCCATCAAGGTTGGAGGCAAGAAGCTTTATGAGCTTGCGAGGCGCGGCGAGGTTATAGAAAGAGAGCCTCGCAGGGTGTATATACATTCGATTAAAGCGACACGGGTCGACGATAGAACCTACACACTCGCCGTCCACTGCTCAAAGGGCACGTATATCCGCACGCTCCTTTCCGATATCGGTAGGGCGGTTGGCGTAGGAGGCGCTATGGCGAGCCTTTTGCGCGCCGAGGCGGCAGGCTTTACACTTGCTGACGCGCATACGCTTACAGAGCTTGAGGAAATGAGCGAGGCGGAGAGGGAGTCGGCGGTTTTCCCGACCGAGTATATTTTCCGCGCGCTGCCTAAGGTAACGCTCCCAGATTTCTTCTCGCGGCTCGCTCACTCGGGGCTTGAGATATACCAGAAGAAAATAGGAACAGAATTCGATACGGGCACCCGTGTCGCGATTTTTGACAAGGACGGCTTCTTCGCCGTCGGCGAGGTGCGGGATTTTGAGGGCGGCAAAGCAATAAAGCCGATACGTCAATTCTGACAGAAATAAGCGGTGCCACGTAGGAAGGTCAAATAAAACTAATTTTATCCATTAAATTACATTTTTCACCAATATTTATAAACGGAGACGGTTTTTTGTCAAAAAATAGGTAAAAAACCACAACTTTCTGTTGCAAAATGCGCTCGCGTGCGGTAAAATAGGAATAGTGCGCGAGCGCTTAATTTTTGCGCGCGTGCGTAAACCCCAAAAACAGCGCTGACCCGAGTGCGTCGGGTACGGCAGATTTTATACTATCAAGGTAAAATAGGAGATTTTATGAGTACTTCAAGACTTGACGGTAAAATTCTCAAGCAAATGCTTATCGGAGGCGCCGAAAGTATTCGCTCAAATATGGCTGAAATAAATGACCTCAACGTCTTTCCCGTGCCCGACGGAGATACGGGAACGAATATGACGAAAACCCTCGAGGGCGGACTTTCCGAGATAGTTTCGGGAGATAGCGACAGCGTTGCCTCGGTTATGGCAAGATTCGCACACGGCATGCTGCTTGGAGCAAGAGGCAACTCGGGAGTTATCCTCTCACAGATTTTCGCGGGCATTAAGGAGGCTCTTGACAAATACGACACCGTAGGTGCGGCAGAGCTTGCCGAGGCATACAAAAGCGGTATAGACAAGTCCTACTCCGCGGTTAATAATCCCACCGAGGGAACGATACTTACGGTGTTCCGCGAGAGTGCGGAGTACGCGGCAAAGAACATAGACGGCGACTCGTCGCTCGAGGATTTCTACAGGCTTCATATCGAGGAGGCGAGGCGCTCTCTTGAGCGTACGAAGGAGCTTTTGCCCGTGCTTGCAGAGGC
>JAZOSP010000110.1:0-6175 GCA_045657165.1 Eubacteriales bacterium | reverse complement strand
CAATATCCCAATTGGTGTTCTCGCATATCCATTATAACACCAATTTTAAATTCTGGCAAATAAATTCGGTTCTTTCTTCCTGTTTTACCCATAAAAATATGCACCTCCAAAAGTGTCTAACTTTTGGGGTGCATATCATTTTGTTCTCTCTTTCTGCTTGTAATATGGGTTTGGGCTTAGCCCATATCAGCATTTGACCATTCAAATGCGATGCTTGCACTTTTGCCAAAGTGTAAATTCTCCGCTAAGAACATCAGCCGTACCCGTCTGCTCTTTTTTTATAAATTCCAAAAATCTATGGAATTTTCCGAAAAGATGTGATAGAATAGTAAATATCACAGTGAAAGCCGGCACGTTTAACTGACTTTGCCAATTCGGAAAGGGGAGAAGCCTATGAAGCTCATAATTGCCGAGAAGCCGAGCCTCGCGAGGAATATCGTCGCGGGCATAGATGGCAAGATGGAACGCCGCGACGGCTACTATATCGGCGCTGAATATATCGTATCCTGGGCGTTCGGCCATCTCTTCTCGCTCGCGGATATCGAGGCGTACACGCCGTCCTCAGACGGGCGCTGGACGCTTGAAAATCTCCCCTGCTTTCCGGAGCAGTTCAAGTTCGAGCTTCGCCGCACCGCAGACAGAAAAAGAGTAGACCCCGGGGTCAAGCGGCAGTTCGAGATACTCAAGTCGCTCTGCAACCGCCCCGACGTCGATACCGTCATAAACGCGGGCGACGCTGACCGAGAGGGAGAGATTATAGTCAGGCTTTGCGTGATGAACGCGCTTGAAGGAAGAAAGGCGCAGAAGCGCCTTTGGCTTCCCGACCAAACGCCCGAAACCGTGGCGAAGGCACTCTCCGAGCTTCGCGATGAGTCGGAATACGACACCCTCGCCGCCGAGGGACTTGCCAGAACCTATATAGATTGGCTCTACGGAGTCAACCTCACCCGCTACGCGACGGTGAGGTGCGGCAGGCTTCTCAGGGTAGGCAGAGTTATCGCTCCGATAGTGCGCGCCATCTACGACAGGGATATGGAAATCCGCAATTTCAAGCCGGAAAAATATTTTGTTATTCAGTCGAAAGAGGCGACCCGTGGTGAGAAAATCGAGCTTGTAAGCAAACAAAGATTTACAAAAGGCGAGGAAAACAAGGCGCTTGCCCTTGCCGATGAGTACAACAGCCTCGGCGCTGCCGTCACCTCGGTCAAAAGCGGCAAGGAGAATATCTTCCCGGGCAAGCTTTATTCCTTAACGACTCTTCAGAACACCCTTGGCGAAAAATATAAGATGTCGATGACCGACAGTCTTAAAATTATACAGAAGCTCTACGAGGACGGCTATCTTACCTATCCGCGTACGAACTCTGAGTATCTTGCGACCGCCGAAAAGGATAAGGTTAAGGCAATCCTTAAGAACGTCGCCTCGCTTGGCTATCCCGTCAGATTCCGCGATTCGAAGCACATCTTCGACGACTCGAAGATTGAGGCGCACTCGGCGCTGACCCCGACCTACAAGATTCCCGCAAAGGATAGACTCTCGCCCGACGAGGCAAGGGTTTATTCCACCGTTTTCCGAAGATTCGTTGCGGTCTTTTGCTCCGAGGAGTGCATTGCCGAGAAGAGCGAGATTAAAATTTCGGTCGGCGATAGGGAGGAGTTTACCCTCAAGGGCACGGTCATTTTAGAGCCGGGCTGGACAAAATACGACGATTACACGAAAAAGGATAAGCTTTTGCCTCGCCTTGCCGTCGGCGACGAGGTGAAAATTAATTTCGCCCCCGCCGAAAAGCAGACGACGCCGCCGAAGCACTACACGATTACCACCTTAAATAACTACCTCAAAAATCCCTTCAAGGACGACAAGGCAAAAGCAAAGGAGCTCGAGGAGGCAGGTGAGGTTGACGACGCTGAGGACTACCGCGCAATCTTCGAGGGGCTTGAGCTCGGCACCGAGGCAACGCGCTCGGGCATTATCGACAATGCGAAAAAAAGCGGCTATATAGAATTAAAGAAGGACACCTACACTCTTCTCTCTGGCGGCGAGCACTTTATTGAGTCGCTTGAGCGACTCTCGATTAGTATGGATAAATACAAAACGAGCGAGCTGGGCAGAGCCTTAAAGCGCGTTTACCGCGGCGAGATGACCGTCGAGGCGGCAGTCGGGCTTGCCGAGGCGGAGATTGCCGCAGTCTTTCAGGCGGGCAGAGAGGCTCTCCCCGAGATTCGAGGAGTAGATACGGGCAGCTACGGCGACGAGGTCGGCACCTGTCCCGTATGCTCGGGCAAGGTCCTCCGAGGGAAATATAACTACGGCTGTACGGGCAAGGATTGCAAGCTGCGCGTCGGTATTAATATCTGCCGCCGCGATATCCCGATAGCCGAGGTAAAAAGGCTTCTTACCGAGGGGTCAACCTCGCTCCTTGACGGCTTTATCTCAAAGTCGGGTAAGCGCTTTTCGGCAAAGCTCGTCCTAAAGGACGGCGCGGCAGTATTTTCGTTTGATAAATAGTGCGGAGGCATAAGTAACAAAGTTTTTCCCCTCGGCATAGTATGTTAATGTGAGCGTCACAAACGCCCAAACGACACTTTGGAGGGAACATATGAATTCTAACTGCTTATGCCACATCTTTGACGACAACTGCACCTGGATTATAATCCTTGCTATTATCGTAGTATTCTGTTGCTGCTGCAACAACTAAGCCCTTGCGCTACGCGCGAATCCCAACGAAAAGAGCAGACCGCGGTCTGCTCTTTTTTGTTGTCATATTTCAGATGGCGCGAAAATATATTTTACTACGGGAATTATAGGAGGTATCGGTATGTTTATATATTCTATACGCGCGTCGACTATTAAATTTTTCGGCTTTATAGCCCTGACACTCGTGCTTGTCGTGATGGCGGCGGCTTTTGGCGGCGGTGAGGCGGTCGCCGCGGCAGGCGAGGCGGTTGATTTTGGCGGAATGAAGGACCGAGAGGCAAGAGTTGCCTTTATCGAGGGATTCGGAGTTCGGGTTGACCCCGAGAGCGAGGAGGAGGTCGCCTTCTCAATGCCCGCGGAGTTTGACAGAGTAATCCTCGGCTACAACGAGCTGCAAAAAAAGCAGGGGCTCGACCTCTCAAAATATACGGGCAAGCGAGTAACGAGATACACCTACAAAGTAACCAACCACACGGCAGATGGCGAGGTCCTCGTTAACCTGTTTATCTATCGCTCAAAGGTCGTTGCCGCCGATATATCAAGCGCCGACCCGACGGGATTCGTAACGCCGCTTCTTCTCGTTGACAAATCCACGCTCAAATAAAGAAACACCGCGTTTTGCAAAGTGTTGTTTGCAAAACGCGGTGTATTTACGTCAAAAACGAGAGAAATCCGACAACGCCGTAAGAGGCAAGGCACATAACAACACCCGAAATCAAAACTCCGAGCAGCACCGCGAAAAACGATGACCTCCTCGGCAGATTAAAGAGCGAGGCAATAAGAGAGCCCGTCCAAGCGCCCGTGCCGGGCGCGGGGATAGCAACGAAGAGAAGCAGAGCTATAAATATTCCGCGCGTCATTTTGCGTACACCGCCCGAGGGGGCGCTCTCAGGCGCTGCCTCACAGGCTTGAGCCGCCACTTCAGCCTCGTCTGTCAAATCCTCCTTTGCCGCCTCGCAAAGCTCGGTAAGCTCGACGGCGTTCGTGCTGTCGTGCGCCGACTCGGGCACTGCCGCCTCGGCATTCGCCGCCGTGCCGCCTTCGTCGCGGAGCACTTTGCCCTTGTGCTTGTCAGCCTTTTTTCTAAGCCACTCTACCATCGGGCGAAACGCCTTGAAGCGTGCGAGAAAATCAAGAATTTTCGGTATAAAGAGCAGAATGAAGGGCACGGGCAGCATATTGCCTAAAATTGAGAGGGGATAGTTGAGATAAAAGGGAACTCCCAGCCCGGCACCCACAGGTATCGAGCCTCGTAGCTCGACAATAGGCAGAATTGATATTAAAAATACGTAAAGCTCATGAGGCAGTCCTGCGAAAAACGAGCCTATTGATTCAAGAAAGCCCATAAAAATCTTCCTTTTAATTATTTATTCACACAAAGTATTTTAACACGCCCACGCGAAAAAAGCAAGAGTTATTCCATAAACGTGCAAAATCCCTCGTCATAGCCCGAGTGAGGCTCGACACTCTCGGCAGGATATCCGATGCGGATAAGCGAAAAGGGAACCGTTTCCGCGTCAAGCCCGAGTATTTTCGAGATGCTTTCCATAAGGCTCGGCTGAAGATATACACCGCACCAGCAGGACCCAAGCCCCCGAGCCGTTGCCATAACGAGTATGTTCTCGGTAGCCGCAGCTGCGTCGTGCAGCCAATAGTCGCCAAAGCTTCGCGGCAGCCGCTTTTTCATATCCCCGACGACAACTATCGCAAGGGGAGAGGAGATTTTTGTGAATCTGCCGCTTCTGTCAAGCGCCGAAAGGAGCTCCCTGTCGGTTATGACGTAGAGCCTTACGGGGCGCTTATTGCAGGCGCTCGGCGCCGCGGCAGCCGCCTCTATAAGCTCCAAAATCAGCTCACGGGGCACACCCGTGTCGAGAAATTTGCGCACACTGCGCCTTGAAAGTATAGCCTCGCGTGTTTCCATAATTACCTGCCCTAAAGCCTTTCTATTTCTGATTTCAATTCCTCAAAGAATCGGCAAAGGTGATAGCCGTCGCCGACTGCGTGATGGAAATTCATCGTCACGGGCATTACGTATCTGCCGCCATCCTCCTCGTACTTGCCCCAAACAACGACGGGGAAGAGTCGCTCGCCTCCGCCCGATACCTGAATGTCAAAGCTCTTATATCTTGTCCACGGCAGACATGAAATGTCAAAGAAATTCTCGGGCTGGTCTGGTAAAAAGCCCGACTCCCACTTGTGCGCGGCACAGTCGGCAACCGCGCGGGCGTGAAACTCGTCGAGGTCCTCCGAGTACTCGGTAATAAACTTAACGAATTTTCCCGTCTCGGGGTTAAAGTCGGTGTAGGAGGGCGACACGTAATCCCACAGTATCAGCTCGCCCGCCTCGTTAAGACGGTATCTGAACTCGTCGTGCGAGTTCATAATCTTAGACACAAGCCACATCATCGTCGGGTAAAAGCGCATGCCACGCGCCTTCACGTAGCGGATGACGTTCGTCACGTCAATATCCACCGTCATATTCATCACGATTTTTAAGTCTGTCGTGTAGAGCTTAAAAAGCTCACGCCTCTCCCACGTCTCAAGGTCAATTATCCTATAACCCATTTTTCAAATCCTTTCCTCTGTATTTCGTCACCGTGTAAGCGCTTACACTCGTCGCTTGAAGTTGCCGAATACCTCGTTGACACGCTCAAAGCTCGCAAAAGCGTCGGGGTGGCTCTTGATAATCTTCATCATCTCGCCTATCTGGCGCTTGTTGATAATGCAAACGAGCAGATACTTGTCCGTGTCTGAATACATGCCGTGTACCTTGATTTCGGTGACCCCGTGCTTCATTTTTTGCATAAGCTCAGCCGAAAGCTCCTCAGGCTGCGAGGTAATAATTTCAAATTTATAGCCGTTTTTGAGTCCGCTGAGTCCGCTGTCGACTATCACGTTCGCGATAAAGAGGTTGAGCAGCGTGCAGATTACCGGTGTTATTTTCATTCCGTACACGAAAAAGGCGATGATGACGACGCTCGTGTCCATAATGAATGATACGTAGGCAATATTCATCTCGGGTTTTGCCTTCTTTATAAGCGCCGAAATTCCGTAAGTGCCGCCACTCGCGCCGAAGCGCCTTAGCATAAGCGAAAAGCCAAAGCCCGAGATAACCCCCGTCGCAATGCAGGCAAACACGATGTTGAAATCCTCACTGTTGTTTGCTAAAGAGTAGGGAAGCGCGCCGAGCACCCCGTAAAGCGAGGGCATGAAGGATTGCGTAACCATATAAATACTAAGTATAAAGCCGAGCTTTTTGTTGACGATGGCGCTGACGAGCACGAAAATCGGCAGATTGAACGCAACCATCAGCACCGACCAGCTGACCCTGTCTGCGAGCAGATGGTGCGTGATAGTCGCAAGACCGCCGACGCCACCGGGCGCAAAGCCGTTGCTGTTCTGGAAAAAATGGTACGCCGTGCCGACGATAACCCCTGCGGCAACCGCGCATAAAATATCCAAGGTCCACTCTTTT
>JAZOSP010000109.1:0-24822 GCA_045657165.1 Eubacteriales bacterium | reverse complement strand
GACGTGCGTTATTCACTCAAAAATCCCATAGGGCGTGAGGGGTTAGCCGAGTCGTTTATGGCGCTTGCCGAAAGCGAGGAGGAGCGCAAGATAATAATGCGCTATCAGAAGGAGATAGTGAAGATAAACGAGTATCTTGGTGTAAAGCTCCAGCTCGAGCGTGAGCTTGATAAACTCAAGAGCAGCGGAGAGTCCGGCTCTAATGCGATGGAAAAGCGGTCGCGCCAAGCACAGATGAATCACCTCGAGGAGAGGATAAAGGAAATAGACAGCTTCATCAGCCGCCGCGATGAAAAGCTCCTGACTATATCCGCCGCCAAGCCCTTTCAGGACATAGTCGCCCGCCACGAAGATGAGGCGTATAAGCGCGGCGCTAACAGGAAAGGCGGTCAGGTGAGTATGAGCAAAGGCTTATCCTTGACTTTTGTGAGCAGTGAGTGTATAATTAACGTATAATAACTCTACGGAGGAAGATATGAGAATTTCAGTTCTTGACAGAGCGTCGCTCGGTATGGATACACCACTTGAGGCATTAAGCCGTTTTGGTGAGGTGGAAATATTCGATTCGACACTGCCGGAGCTTGTAGCGGATCGCGCGGCGGCGAGTGACGTGATAATTATAAACAAGGTGAAAATCACGCGAGAGGTGCTTGTTGCCGCACCAAGGCTGCGGCTTGTTTGCGTTTTTGCTACGGGGTATGATAATGTCGACGTTGAGGCGGCGAGAGAGCTTGGCGTTGCAGTCTGCAACGTACCGGGATATTCTACCGACAGCGTTGCGCTCTTTACCGTTGCAACCGCGCTGACGCTATATTCGCACCTAGGCGAGTACAACGACTACGTTAAGAGTGGGGAATACACCGAATCCGGTATGCCTAATCGGCTTGTACCTGTTTATCACGAGCTTGCGGGGAAGACGTGGGGAATTATCGGTTACGGTAATATCGGACGCGCCGTCGGCGGAGTGGCGGAGGCGTTTGGTGCCCGCGTTATAGCTTGCAAGCGCACGCCGATCGATGAAGTCAAATGTATTGATATAAACACGCTATGCCGCGAGAGTGATATAATCACCATCCACTGTCCCCTAAATGACGGAACGCGAGGGATAATCAATAAGGAGCGCATCGCTCTTATGAAGCCGAGCGTCGTTATCGTTAACGAGGCGCGCGGTGCTGTCGTGTGTGAAGCTGATATTGCCGAGGCGATAGAAGCGGGAAGAGTTGCCGCCTTCGGCTGCGACGTATATTCGACTGAGCCGTTCGGCAAGGACCACCCATACGCAAGAATTATGAATAGAAAAAACGTGCTCCTTACCCCTCACGCCGCTTGGGGCGCATACGAGGCAAGAGCACGGTGTATAAGCATTATTGCAGATAATATTCAGTCGTTTTTAGGAGGAAAAATCCTAAATCGTGTAGATAAATCGGGGCAGTAATTACTCTCTGTCTACTGTAATTACACAGTAGCAGTTTTCTGATTTTGCTGCTACAGCACCGGAAATACGCTCTACAATCTCGCACTCGCAAAGCGGGGATTCAAAGGGCAATACAACGTCAAAAATCATATTGGTGTGTGTTTCTCCAATCACTACGCGAAAATCGTGAATTTCAACCGAGAGCTGCTCCTCGCTTATTACTCCGAGGAGCATTTCTTTTAGTGAATTTACGGTTTCGTCATTCGTGACAATCGGGTCCATGTGAATGGTGCAGGCAATATCAAGCTCATACTTTATGCGGCGCTCGACGTTGTCAATCATATCGTGAAGTCGGTATATGTCCTCGCCACCGTCAACCTCGGCGTGTAGCGAGGCGATGAAGTGTGACGGGCCGTAATTATGCACCATCAGGTCGTGCATGCCGATTATGTCGGGGTATTCGGCAACGATACCGCGGATTTTAGTAACGGTTTCCTCGACGGGTGCCTCACCGAGGAGCGAGTTTTTAGTTTCGTTGAGAATTTTTGCGCCCGCCACGATTATCATAACCGACACTGCGATACCTACTATGGAGTCGATTATCTGCCAGCCTGTAAATTTGATTATGATTGACGAGGTAAGCACCGCGAGGGTTGATATAGCGTCCGAGAGCGAATCTGTGCCGGAGGCGCGCACCACGCCCGAGTTTATTTTCTTACCTATCTTTCGATAAAAGACGGCGAGCCATAACTTCATAAGCACCGAGACGGAAAGTATGATTATCGTAACTAAGGAAACGTCGATTGGCTCGGCACTCGCGGGGTCTATAAGCGTTCTTCCCGAATCAAGCAGCATTTCGGCTCCGACGAGCAGGATAAGAAGCGACACGACCATAGAGGCGATATATTCCATTCGTGCATGACCGAACGGGTGTCCCTTGTCGGCAGGCTTAGAGGATATCTTGAAGCTGAAAAAGGTTATGACCGACGAGCCTGCGTCGGAGAGGTTGTTTAGCGCGTCTGCGGTTATTGCAACCGATGAGGCGAGCATTCCTGCAACGAACTTTATACCGGCAAGTATAAAGTTTACTGCGACGCCGACTATACTTGCAAGCGTGCCGTAGCTCTTTCGGACGGTTGGGTCCTCGGGACAGGCGCGGTTTTTGATGAAAAGCTTTGATAGTAATTCTGTCATTTTTTAACCTCAATAGGTATTTACTTTTTTTACGGTTTGTGGTAAAATAACTTTTAGAATATTGTCAAAGGACGGAAAGCAGATTGAAAACTATCACATTAACGTCGGAAAAGGGTGCGGAGCTTGACACCGAAATACGCTTCTTGGTCGCCACAGAGCGCGCGTCGGGCACCGAGCTTATTCGGTTTGATATAAGAGACGGCGAGGGAAGCGCTTTAGCGGTACGGCTCGCTGTTAAAATTCTTCGCCGTATGAGAAGCGAGGGCGCGATACAGGTTTATGCGACTCGCGAAAGCTTCCTTTCGGGCGATACCGAGGCAAGCTACATTCTAAATAAATACTACGACTCATTTATGGGAGAGCTTCCGGAACACGAATATATATTTGTTAAGATTTAGAAAAGGTTGCTATGACTGTCAGTACTTCATAGCAACCTTTAATATTTTTATTAATTGCTGCTCGCTTCTAGGTAGCGAACAACGTCTCCAACGGTATTGAAATTGTGGAGATCCTCGTCTTTTATTTCAACGCCAAACTTTTCTTCGCAAAGGTAAACAAGGTCTGCAAGCTCAAGGGAGTTGATACCGAGATCACCGGAGAGCTCCGCTTCCATCGTGATATCGTTTTCGTTGACTCTGAGCTCGTCAACTAAAAACTTCTTAAGTGTTTCAAACATATTCTATCCTCCTTTTCGTTATTTTCAAATGCTAACTAATAGGTGACTGACAATACTGCTCTATGATACTATAACTTTTTATTTTTGTCAAGAGTTTTTTGCAAAATTGTTCTTTTTTTGTCAAAAAAATGCATAATATTGCATAAAATAAATCAGTAACGTGCGCGCATTTTATCTAAATTATTATAAATTTATGCTCTGCTATTGACATTTATACGCGCGTGTGTTAATATCATATTGTAAGATATTGATTAAGGAGGTATTCCCAATTATGATGGGGTGGATTTGGATCGGTGTTATCGCACTTGCGATCATATTGGAGGTAATTACCGATCAGATGGTGTCCGTGTGGTTTGTGCCCGGCGCAATAGTAGCGACTATACTTGATTTTTGCTCTGTTGATTTGGTGTGGCAAATTCTCGCGTTTCTTTTGATTTCCGCTGCGGGTATCGTGCTTTTCAAATGCGTGCTTGCTAAAAAATTTAAGGGAAACAGGAATAATAAGACCAATATTGAGGCAATAATTGGAGAAAAGTGTATAGTAACCGAAAAAATTGACAACTTCGCCGGCTGCGGTCAGGCAAGAGTCGGCGGACAAATCTGGTCTGCTCGCGGTGCCTCGGAAAACGACGTTTTTGAGGTTGGTGAGGTGCTTAACATAGTCGCAATAGAGGGCGTCAAGCTCATTTGCAAAAAATAAAGTGTATAGGAGAAGTTTACCGTTATGTATAACGTTCTTTTGGAAACCGACGCAGCTCCCGTAATCATAGCGCTCGTTATTATAGCTATAGCCGTTGCGGTGCTTGCGGCAAGTATTAAAATCGTTCCGCAGGCAAACGCCTACGTTATTGAACGTCTTGGCAGCTACACAAAGACTTGGCACACAGGCATGCATTGGTTGATTCCTTTTATTGAAAGAGTGTCAAAGAAAATCACACTTATGGAGCAGGTCGTGGATTTCCCGCCGCAGCCCGTAATTACCAAGGACAACGTAAGAATGCAGATAGACACTGTTGTGTTTTACCAGATTACAGACTGCAAGCTTTACACCTATGGTGTAACAAATCCTCTTATGGCAATTGAAAACCTCACTGCCACAACTCTCCGTAATATTATCGGTGAGCTCGATCTTGACCAGACGCTCACCTCAAGAGATATCATTAACACCAAAATGCGTGCGATTCTCGACGAAGCTACGGACCCATGGGGTATTAAGGTAAATCGCGTAGAGCTTAAGAACATCATTCCGCCAAAGGAAATTCAGGACGCGATGGAAAAGCAGATGAAGGCAGAGCGTGAGCGCCGTGAGCTTATCCTCAAGGCAGAAGGTGAGAAAAACTCTACCATCCTCGTCGCAGAGGGTCAGAAGCAGCAGATGATTCTTGCCGCAGAGGCAGAGAAGGAATCGGCTATTCTTCGCGCGCAGGCTGTCAAGGAGGCGAAAATCAAGGAGGCTGAGGGTGAAGCCGAGGCAATCCTCAAGATTCAAGGCGCAACCGCCGAGGGTATCCGTATGATTAACGAGGTTAAGCCCTCTGAGGCAGTGCTTACGATTAAGAGTCTTGAAGCCTTTGAGAAGGCGGCAGACGGCAAGGCAACCAAGATTATCATCCCCTCGAATATTCAAGGAATAGCAGGTCTTGCAAGCGCGCTTACCGAGTCGGTAAGCAGCTCTAAGGAGTAAATTAAATAAAAAAGAAGAAGCCGATAGAGCGACACCCTAAAGGACAGTTTTACCTACCGACAGAAAAACAAAAACCGCAGATTGATTTTCTGCGGTTTTTGTGCTATAATAATTATTGGAATTAACCCCGTTTTATTGGTTAAACAAAGGCGAAACTTAGATAAAGCGGACAGATAAATAAGAATTTGGCAAGGAACGTTGATAAAGATGGCAATAAAGATGACAAAAAAGGAAATTATATATTTGGTAATTAACAGTTTGGTTATTCTTATTGTTGGATTGGGATTGTTTGTTTACTTACTGCTTCCTGAACTTAGTGACTTTAGAAATTCTATATATGGGTCAATAGTTTATTTTTTGGTTTTAGCTGGAATAATACTGTGCGTAACTTTATCCCGTAAAGTCAGCATGCCGTTGTTAGGGAAAATCACAGTTTGGGGATATGGATTGTTATTTATATTGTTAAGCATTTTTGATTTCGGAAAAATAGAAATGTTGTTCTTTTTCTTATACGCTATCATTAATGTTTGTGTCGCTATATTTTTATATCAAAAACATGGTATTGCATATAAAAGCATTTGGTTTTTCGGTGCTTTTTCATATTTTACAACTATTGTTATTGTGTTAAGAGTAAAATATTTACACGGTGAGTTTAGTTCAAACTTTTTGTGGTCGGCAATTATCGTATCGACTATAATATTTATTCCGTGCTTAATTTATGGTATAAGATATTTTAAGTTATATAGAGATTGGGAAAAACTTATCGGTTTGCCTCTGGCGGTGTTGCTGGGCGGCTTTGTATTAGTATGGTTGACAGTCTCATCAATGAATGTTTATTTGGACACGTCTGCTCCTACATATGAGGAATATATCATTGTCGATAAAGACATTAAAGCAGGTTCAAGACAGGTAACAACTTATGAACTTGAAGTCAAAAAAAACGACACTACTTTTACGATTGGAGTTTCTGAAACAGCATATTACAATCATGAAGTGAATGATAAAATCAAGTTATCCATATATAACGGAGCATTTAATGAGCCGTATTATATACATGAAAACAACGACAACTAATTTGACAAATTCCAATTTATCAAGAATTGGCAAAAGGCTCCCTTTACACAAGGGCGCCTTTTTTATGTTCATCTATGCCTTGTCATTTTTCCTGAAGAACAAGCACTGCATTTGTGGACACAAACGCAACACGGCATACCTCTTTTGAGATATGCCGTGTTTTTATGAACTGTCCTTAAGAGTACCGATCTATTTCTCGGCTTCTTCTTTTTTGGGGTGAGATATGGGACTTGAACCCACGACCTCCAGGGCCACAACCTGGCGCTACTGCCAACTGAGCTAATCCCACCATACCAAAATGGCGTGCCTTGAGGGACTCGAACCCCCGACCTACTGCTTAGAAGGCAGTTGCTCTATCCAGCTGAGCTAAAGGCACATGCTTGACAACGTCCATTATTATAACAGAAGATTTTGTTTTTGTCAATAGATTTCGGGAACTTTTTTATAAAATCAAAAATAAAACGATTCTGCAAGCTAATCAAGGGGCTTGCGGAATCGTTTTATGCTGTTTTTTCTACTCAAGTTGCCTCGACGGGTTCGGGCGCGAGCTTTTCAACCTTTATAATTTCATCTATCAGTGAAACGCGTGCCGTATCACCGCGCATAAGCTCCGCTGATACTATCATTTCGGCAATCGCATTTTCCACACCCGCACAAATAAATCGGTTAAGCGGGCGCGCGCCGAACCCTTTATCCTTCACTCTCGCCGCAAGACGCGAGGGAAGCTCATTATCATATTGAAGCTTAATACCGCGCTCGAAAATACGCTTGCGTATACCTTCAAGACGCATTTTGGCTATCTCGACGAGCGCCTCGTGTCGAAGAGGCGAAAAGAGAATAACCTCATCGATACGGTTGATAAACTCATCGCTGAAATAGCTCCGCAGCTTCTCCTGTATCGTGCTTTCCGCGCTTTCAGTGCGGAATCCGAGAGAATTTGATTCTTTGAAGTTGTCAGCACCGATATTAGACGTCATAATTATATAGGTGTTTCTGAAATTGATTTTTCTCCCCGTCGCGTCAGTTAGATACCCCTCGTCGAAAATCTGCAGGAAGAGTGCTATAACGTCCTTATGCGCCTTTTCTATCTCGTCGAGCAAAATGACGGAGTAGGGGTGCTTGCGTATTCTTTCAAGTGCCGACGTACTCTCGTCATACCCGACGTATCCGGGAGCTGCTCCTATGAGCTTCGATACCGAATAGGGCTCCGAGTATTCGGACATATCGTAGCGCACAAGTGCTCCGTCGTCGATAAACAGTTCTCTCGTAAGAGCCTTTGCGAGCTCGGTTTTTCCGACTCCGCTTTCACCGAGAAAGAGGAAAACACCCTTTGGTCTACCCGTATCGCATATTCCTGCAAAGCTTCGTATAACGGCAGAAGAAAGAGCTTTTACAGCTGCACTCTGACCTACGACGCTGTCCGTGAGTCTTTTTGCCATTTCAGCGGTATTAACAGGGGATTTAAGGCGTACAAGGTCTATTCCGCACATCTCCGATATAACCTCTCCTATGTGCTCCTCTGTGACAGTCGGCATAGTGTCGGGGCGAGTTGCATCGCGCACCTCACCCGTAAGCTCACCTGCATAAACTCGCTCAAGCTCGCGCAAATCTGACGCAAGCGAGAAGTTTTGACCTGCAATGGCAGCAGCCTTGTCTCGAGATAACTGCCTTAGTTTTTCTTGTATTTTTCTTATTTTTTCATTATTGTTATTGCGATTTGTATTGATTTTCGCACATGCTTCGTCAAGCACGTCGATCGCCTTGTCGGGAAGAAAGCGGTCCTGAATATATCTCTCGGAAAGCACGGCTGCCGCCCTTATGGCACTGTCATCAATTTTTATTTTGTGGTGCTCCTCGTAACGGCTTTTTATTCCGTTAAGAATGAACACTGTGCCCTCTACGTCAGGCTCTTCAATAGTCACAGGCTGAAATCTTCTTTCTAATGCCGCATCCTTTTCAATATATTTTCGGTACTCCTTAAGAGTTGTAGCACCTATAAGCTGGATGTTTCCGCGCGAGAGCTCGGGCTTCATAATATTCGCGGCGTCAATTGCCCCCTCGGCAGAGCCTGCGCCTACGATGGTATGAATTTCGTCGATGAAAAGTATGACCGAGGTGTTTTTTGCCGCCTCGCTCATAATATTTTTTATCCGTTCTTCAAAATCGCCACGGTATTTCGCCCCCGCGACCATAGAGGTGAGGTCGAGCGATATCAGAGTTTTTCCAAGTAGACCGGGAGGAACGCTGCCGTCTGCTATCCTTGTCGCAAGACCCTCTACTATTGCGGTTTTCCCAACGCCCGCTTCACCGATAAGACAGGGGTTATTCTTCGTTTTGCGAGAGAGTATTCTTATCAGCCGCTCGGTCTCGCGTTCTCGGCCTATGACCGGCTCTATTTCTCCGCGCTCTGCGAGGCGCGTAAGATTTTTTCCGTATTTCGAGAGATTGGGTATTGCCGTATCGGAAATGGGCTCTGGCGAGGAAATCCCACGCTCCGTAGTTCGCAAAAATGATAATACCTCTTCTTTAAGGAGAGCTACGTCAGAGTTAATCTTATACAGAATCTTTACTGCAACGCAGTCGCGCTCCTCAAGCAGCGCAAGGAGTATATGCTCTGTTCCTATCTGCTCCGAGCTGTATCTGCGTGAAATTTTATATGATGATTCGAGTATCCGTCTGCATCGAGGGGTAGTATCTTTTGAGGTCAAAACACTTTTTACACCAACACCGGAATATTCCTTAACCGCCGTAAGGAGGGAATTTTTGCCGATTTTAGACCGCTTTAATATCACCGCGGAGCACGAGGAATCGTCCTCGGCGAGCGAAAGCAGTATGTGTTCGGTTCCGATATAGGTGTGACCGAGAGATTCGGCAAGCTTTACAGCGCTGTTGAGTGCCTTTTCGGCCTTTTCGGTAAATTTATTGCTCATTTTACGCTTATCCTTTTTCTACTGTTTGAAAAATTATACCCCCGATGTGAAAAAATAACTCAGACAGGCTTAAAATTAAAAATCGAATCCCTTTCTATTATCATTCTCTCGTATGTCAGCTCGTCAATAATGCCGGTAGGGTTCATATTAAACAGCTTCTGAAGAATAATTACTCCTTCCTCGGTGGATTGGGAGAAATAGCTTCCTCTTCTTACCGTGTGGTAAATGCCGTAATAGTCGAGGATTTCTATTATCAGCTCGTTTATATCTCTGATCTCGCTACCGCTCATATCTCGCGACAGAGGAAAGCTAACAAAGGAATCCGTATTTTCCGCGAC
This sequence comes from Eubacteriales bacterium, assembly GCA_045657165.1. Classification (GTDB taxonomy): domain Bacteria; phylum Bacillota; class Clostridia; order Oscillospirales; family CAG-272; genus UBA1740. The sequence continues at coordinate 15,512 of JAZOSP010000109.1, read as the reverse complement.
ACGGCGTTTTCTTTCACTCAAAACGTACTCATCATAAAGCAGGGTAAAGGTTTCATAGCCCACCGTGCCTGTTTCGGTAAGACCGCTTTTCACCTGAAAATCCTTCACCGCCGTCGCAGTATTATCGTCAAAAATCCCTGAAATTATAACGGGTAGCGTGTCGTAGCCTATGCCGCGAAGATAAGTTTGAATTTCCTTTATGGCAGCGGGTCTGTCGTAAATGCTATACATAGCTATCTCCTTACGATATTACGATATTTCGTATCCGGGATACTGTCCCGTGTTTACCGTGCTTCCTTGGTATAGGTCGTCGTAAACGTTTGCAATCGCGTCCCAAACGGGAGCAGAAACACGGTCGGGCGCGCCGGGGATATTAAACACGTCCTTGAAGCTTCTGACCTGCTCGGCAGTTGACGGTCCGAACACACCGTCAACGTTTACAACAGGAATTTCGGTGTAGGTGCGCGCTATGAAATTAAGGTATTCCTGCAAAACGCGCACGTCGTCACCTTCGACCCCGTCGCGTAAAACGCGCCCGGGGAAGGGAAGAATTCTGCCCTCGCGGAACATAAAATCCTGATTCGCTATCAGACTTTGATATACATTTTCTATTCTGTCCCACGTAGCCCTGTCAACCACTCCGGTTTCGGGAAGACCGTACGTTCTCTGGAAGGATATTACCGCTTCCGTCGTCCCCGGGCCGAAGCTGCCGTCAAGCGTTGCTCCTTTTACAGAATTTACGTAAAGCGCGATATAGGAGAGAAAGTACTGTATGGACAAAACACCGTCGCCGCTATCCCCCTCTGATAGGTCGCGCGAGTACCTCGTTGTAACGTCAGTTATGCGAAGCCCCTCGGAATTTACCGTGTATAGCTTTTTAACCGCATTGTAAATGAACTGTATTTCGTTCCAGGTGGCTTTGCCTACTATACCGTCAGCGGTAAGATTAAATACCTCTTGAAATTTACGTACGGCGTCGGTCGTGCTCCTGTCAAAGAAGCCGTCGGCGGGATAAATTTTTGGGATTCCCGGGAAATTTGCCGATATGCGATTCAGCTTTCGTTGGAGCAGCTCGACGTCGCTCCCCGTATCTCCCTCGCGGAGCGGAACCGGGGGAGCGCTTCCTACCACGTTTTCAACCGGCACGTTTGTTTCGAGCACTATATCGTTTCCGTAGTAGCGCTGAAGGATAGAGAAATAATCTAATCCTTGATTTGCAAGGTCAACGCTGCCCCATTGAAGCAGTCCGGGGCAGTTTACCTCAACCCCGTCACAGAACTGTGCAAACAGAGGCTCTATAAATTCCTCTCTGCGTATGTAGCTATCAAATATTTCGTCAACGATTGTGGATACGTTAGAAAAAATATCACGCTGATAAACGTAGGTCTGGTCGTAGGCGGGCGAATTTGTAATATCAAAATCATATCCCGAGCTTCTGTAAAACTCGGTATAGACACGGTTCAGAGCGACCGATATCTGTGCAATTATGTTAGCTCTAATTGCCTCGTCGGGCCATGTCGGGTATATTTCACTAGAGGCTACGTTTTTTATATAGTCGGAAAAGCTTTCGGTGACGTTCGGCGCGTCAGAGCTCGGGGCGCCGAGGTGAATCACTATTTGTTCGGGTATTATTGGGCTGTACGGCATATTCTTACTCCAATCTTTCGTTTTGAGTAACCGTTGCGGAAAGGTTATCTCTCGGGTAATCCTTGACGTCGGTCCCGGATACGGGTATCATCGTGATGGGTAAAACCGAGTTGATACCCGAAAAAACCGAGACGCTGTTAATAACCTTGCTGAAGTATCCCGGTGCACTGACCTCGATATTGTATATCGCGTACGGTGACTCGGGCGCGCCAGGCGAAAGAGATAGATTTTTCGCCGGCGAGGGTAGTGAAACCTGCGCGGTGGTTCCGTCATCGTCGGTAATCAGCGAATAGGCTATAAAACGGTTATCCTCCTCTGCGCCGAATATGCGAACGACAGTACCGGGCACGGGAAGCGCACCGCCTGCGGTATAAGCCCTTACTGTCAAGCTGCCAAAATCGTCTAACACTGTATTTCCTCCTTTTGTTTTGTTCTTTTTTGTCTCTAAATGGGTTAAATGCTCTTGACACGAACTAAAATATAGTTTATAATGTATTCATAAAAATGTGCGTAGCTCCGAGCGCGCAAGGAAACTGTTTTTCAGGCAAAACGGTTTTTCTGCCCGAGTTTGAGGTGCTTGCACCATAAAAACAGTATTGGAGAGTTAAAATGAAGGACAGTTTATACGGAGAGCTCAGTGTAATCGGAATGCGCGGCTGCGAGGATTTCGCAAATCAGGTTGACTATTATCTTCAGGAGTGGCGCCGCCATGACAGTGAGGGAACCTATCTCGTTGACGCCTCTTGCCCGAGATTTGGCAGCGGAGAGGCTAAGGGCACGATTCATCACTCGCTCCGCGGTAATGACGTTTACATCATCTGCGACGTTTTCAACCACGGCGTTACCTACAATATGTACGGCAGGACCGTTCCGATGAGCCCCGACGATCATTTCCAAGACCTCAAAAGAATTATCGGCGCAATCGGCGGCAAGGCGCGCAGAATCAGCGTAGTAATGCCTATGCTTTATGAGGGAAGACAGCATAAAAGGTCGGGCAGAGAATCGCTCGACTGTGCTCTCGCACTTCAGGAGCTCACCAATATGGGCATTACTAACATAATCACATTCGATGCTCACGACCCGAGAGTTCAGAATGCAGTACCTCTCAGCGGATTTGAGGACGTGCGCTCGGCCTATCAGATGATTAAGGCTATGCTCCGCAAGTACCCCGATATAGAAATTGACCCCGAAAAGACCATGATTATCTCTCCCGACGAGGGAGGAATGGGTAAGTGCATGTATTACTCCTCGGTCATGGGAATTGATCTCGGCATGTTCTATAAGCGCCGCGACTACTCCATCATTGTCAACGGTAAGAACCCCATAGTTGCTCACGAGTACCTTGGCAGAGACGTTAAGGATAAGGACGTAATCATCGTTGACGATATGATTTCCTCGGGTGATTCCGTAATTGACGTTGCAAGACAGCTTAAGGAAAAGGGAGCAAAGAGGATCTTCGTATTCACTACGTTCGGTCTTTTCTGCAACGGTCTTGAGCATATGGATAAGGCTTACGAGGAGGGCGTATTCAATCAGATATTCACCACTAACCTCGTTTACAGAACTCCGGAGCTTCTCGCAAGAGAGTGGTACTCCGAGGTTAATATGTGCAAATACGTTGCCTACATAATCGATACTCTGAACCACGACAGAACCATCAGCCATCTTCTCGACCAGTCGAAGAAGATACATAATATTCTCGACAAATACAAGGCAAAGAAGTAATATACATTTTTGCGGAGTGCTGCCACGGGTGACACTCCACAAATTTTAAGCAAAGGAGGCGTCAAATGAGAATAACCTCAGAGTCGGATTATGCGCTTAGAATACTGACCGCAATGGCGCTTCATAGCGAGCTTACTGACGCCAAAACGATAGCAGAGGAGACCTCTGTCACTCAGCGCTTTACGCTCAAAATACTGCACAAGCTTGTCGTCGGCAACATCGTAAAATCACAAAAGGGCGTGCGAGGCGGATATAAATTAAGTCTTGCGCCGGAAAAAATTACTCTTAAAATGGTTATTGAGCTTATCGACGGCCCTATTGCTATCGCAAAATGCCTTGAGAGCTCGGAATGCTGTACGCTTAATCATGATAAGACTGCGTGCGCGTATCATCACATTTTCGACACGGTCAGCATGGATCTTGCAAGACGACTTGAGGGAATAACGATATCAGACGTGATAAATAAAAATTATTCTTTGAATTAGGTGTAGCTTATGCTGAAAATTTCTTCAATATCCTTTCCGGAGCTCGGAATAGGAAATTTCAACGTCAACAGCGTTGCCTTTTCGATATTCGGTCTTGACATCGCTTGGTATGCAATAATAATAACACTCGGTATAGTCGCCTGCGTTGCCATAACCTGCTATCGGGCAGGCAAGATAGGGGTTGATTCCGAGCACATACTCGATATGTCACTCTTTACAATCACCTCGGGTATCATTGGCGCGAGGCTTTATTACGTTGCCGTGGAGTTCGACCGCTTTGACAGCTTCTTCGACGTAATAAATATCCGTGGCGGCGGTATGGCAATATACGGCGGCATTATCGGCGGTGCGCTCGCAGTCTATTTCGTATGTAAATACAAGAAGCTCAACTTTTTGCTTCTTGGCGATATTATATATCCATCTGTTATGCTTGCACAGGCTATTGGCAGATGGGGCAACTTTATGAATGCCGAGGCACACGGTATAGAAACCGATTTGCCATGGGGAATGACCATAAACGGCGCAGGTCCTTATCATCCAACCTTTCTTTACGAGTCGCTTTGGAACGTGATAGGATTTATAGTCCTCACGTTCGTCATTTATAGGTTTAAGCAGTACGACGGACAGATTTATTATCTCGGTGCCGCTTACTACGGACTAGGACGCTTTATGATAGAGGGTCTGCGAACAGACAGCATGTTTATCGGTGAGGTAAGGACAAACCAATTCCTCGCCGGCGCTGCATTCGTGATTTATACGGCACTTCTCATTTACAACGCCATTAGGAAAAACCATACGCACGGCTCTGCGTGGCTCAAGGCGTCAAAGACCAAAAAGGAGAAAAGAAAATGACTATAATAGACGGTAAATTAGTAAGCCGAGATTTGCGTGAAACGATTAAAGGAGAGGTTGCGGATTTCAAGGATAAGCACGGAATAACTCCCGGTCTTGCGGTAATTCTGGTGGGTAACAATCCCGCCTCTGCCGTTTACGTAAGAAATAAGCACAAGGCATGCCTTGAGGTTGGCATAGAATCGTTTGAGATAACCATGCCCGAGGAAACCGACGAGGCAACGCTTCTTTCTAAAATAGACGAGCTTAACCGCGACGAGCGCGTTAATGGTATTCTCGTTCAGCTTCCTCTTCCTAAGCATATTTCCGAGGAAAAGATAATAAACGCCATCTCGCCTGCAAAGGACGTTGACGCTTTTCACCCCGAGAACGTAGGCCGTATTATGATAGGCAACTACGATTTTCTCCCTTGCACGCCCGCAGGTGTTATCGAGCTCCTCAAATACTACAACATAGAGCCCGAGGGCAAGCGCTGCGTAATAATCGGCAGAAGCAACATAGTCGGAAAGCCTATGGCACATCTCCTGCTTGAGCGCAACGGCACGGTCACGGTTTGCCATTCGAGAACGCGCGAGTTATCTGAGATCACCAAAACCGCGGATATACTTGTAGTCGCAATCGGCAGAGCAGAGTTTCTCACAAGGGATATGGTGAAGCCCGGTGCCGTCGTAGTTGACGTTGGCATTAACAGACTCCCCGACGGCAAGCTTTGCGGCGACGTCAAATTTGATGAGGTGAGCGAGCTTTGCTCCTATATAACCCCCGTTCCGGGCGGTGTTGGCCCCATGACCATCACCATGCTCTTAAAGAATACGCTTACCGCTGCACGCGCACAGCACAAATAAATTTCCACTTTTGTGAAAAAAAGATAAAAAAGCCCTTGACAAAACAAAAAAATTATCTTATAATAGATGAGTAAAATATGAGATTATGTCTCTTTGCACAGCGAAGGGAGGGAAATAAAGATGGCTGAAATCAAGGTAAAAGAAAATGAAACTCTTGACAACGCACTTCGTCGTTTCAAAAGACAGTGCGTTAAGTCCGGTATTCTTACCGAGCTTCGCAAGAGAGAGCACTATGAGAAGCCCAGCGTAAAGCGCAAGAAGAAGGCTGAGGCGGCAAGAAAAAGAAAGTATAAGTAATCAGACAAAGCGATTCCTCAATGGAGTCGCTTTTCTTTTTTCCTGTTTTTCACTCGTTTCATATCAGCTGAGCGTGTAAAAAATATTATTAAACAAAGAATTTGCGAGGATAATATGAAAAACAGAGCAATTATAAAAGCGCTTAGCGCGGTAACCCTTTTCGCCTCTTTGCTATCTGTTTTCGCGGGCGCTGTATATGCTGCGGGGACAGAGTGCTGGTTTGTTAGGCGCAACGGAAATCTACAGCCTCGAATGAGCGACCGCGCAGCACTCATAAGTAAGTACGGCGGTTACTATATAGACGAAAAGCACGGAGATGATAACCAGGAAAAGGTACTTTATCTAACCTTTGACGCAGGCTATGAAAACGGTAATATCGAAAAAATTCTCGATACGCTACGCGACGAGTCGGTGCCTGCCGCTTTCTTTCTCCTTGACAACATTATAATCAAAAATACCGATTTGGTGAAAAGAATGGCTGAGGAGGGTCACCTCGTTTGTAACCACACCAAAAATCATAAGGACCTGACAAAATGCACACGCAATGAAATAGAAGAAAACGTTAAAGCACTCGAGGATATATATAGGTCATCTACGGGACTCGAGATGGCAAAATATTTCAGATTCCCCGAGGGCAAATACAGTGAGTCTGCCTTGAAGTGCGTATCCGATATGGGATATAAAACCGTTTTCTGGAGCTTCGCTTATGCCGATTGGGATAATAATAGGCAGCCCGACGAGGACGCAGCCATTAAAAAGATAATAGAAAACACTCACAACGGAGCCGTCATACTTTTGCACCCAACGTCAAGTACTAACGCAAAAATTCTTAAGACTGTCATAGCAAAATGGCGTGAGATGGGGTATAACTTCGGAACCCTTGATGATTTGACAAAATAAAGCAAAGCGGTTGCAATTTTGCAACCGCTTTACTTTATTCGTTAATGTTATTGCGTTTTTTTATTTCGTCGAGACGCTCCCTTTCGGTGACGTCGTCGCGCATTATAACCTCATCGTCCTCGGGAGCAGGAAACTCCTCGGGGTGCTCCTCCATATACGGAAGTATCATGATTTCCTTGATTTTGAAATAGGAGGCGTAAACCTTCATATAAGCCATCGAGGCAACCATAATAGTTAGAGGGAAGGCTATTGCGAGTGGGAGCAGAATGCCGCCCGCGGAAAAGAGGAATAAAAACTCGAGGAAAACGAGAAGAAGCGTTCCAAGAAGTGCCATCATATTTCGTTTAAGCCCGAGAAGAACAAAAATAAGCGAATTTTTGATAATTTTGAAAACGGTAAGCTTAAAGGTAACCATCTGTACGTAAATGTAGCAACGCATAGAAAAATAGAGCACTGCTATCAGTATGTTACCCCAGAACATCATCGACATTAGGAAGTCGGCGGTATATGCGAGAGTCGTATAGATATTATAAACGAGCAAAACGTGTATAAGCGCGTCAATGATACCAAAGGGAAGGGCTTGCTTCCAATTTCGTTTAACGGCATACCAGAAATCGCTCCACACGAACACAGGCTCGCCCATAGCAATATTACGAAGAATATACGCCGTGCCGACGTTAACTATTCCGAATGTAAAGACTGTGAGGGCTGCAAGAGCGTAGAAAATATACGTAAGCGTGGTGTCTACGAGTATTGGATTCTGAAGTCCCTCAAGAGCGTAGAGCGACATAGTAAAGGGTGTAGGGGTATTTGCGGCAAAAAGTCCGCCGAGATTCTGGAATACGTCGTTTAACGGAAAATATCCCGAAAGCTTCGTGTATCCCGACAGAGTAATTATCAAGAAGATAATCGGGAAGTTTCCTATTACGAAAAACATATTGGCAGAAACCATCTTGCCGAAGTTTTCCTTATATGTAATAAAGAAGCGTTTTAGACCCGACTCCTTGACGGGTTCTTTTTTACTTATTCCTTTACCATCACGCTGCAGGTCAAAGAGCTTAAAGCGCTTTTTTTTATCTTTATCCTTCAAGAGAGCTCTCCTTTCTGTTCTTACTTGAATATCATAACACATTTTTATTGTAAATACAAGAAAAAAATCAAAAGTTTAGTAAAAATTCAAAATTAAAGACGATAAAGAAGTCGACGGGGGCATATATTATCACGTTAATAAATATATTGTATTGACAAATCAAGCCGTAACGGAGGAATGAGATACAATGAAAAAGCTACTGTTGATATGCCTGTCAGCCTTAATAGCAATTTGTTCGCAAACACCTATTTATGCAAAAATGCTAACAAAATCCGGAGCAGAAGATGTAATAGAAACCGATCAGACCGAAATTGACCTTGGGCTCGACGTTGGTAGCGCGTATTTAATTGAAGCTAAAACGGGAAAGGTATTATATGCCGAAAATGAGTTTTCAGCCGCCTCTCCCGCCTCTGTAACAAAAATTATGACGCTTCTGCTTGTGTGCGAGGCACTCGACGCCGGTAAATTCAAGCTTGACGACACGGTTACGATAAGTGCGTACGCCGCAGGAATGGGCGGTAGCCAGGTGTTTCTTGAGGAAGGCGAGCGAATGACTGTCGAGGAGCTTATTAAATGTACGGTTATTGCAAGCGCCAACGATGCCGCCGTTGCACTTGCGGAGCTGACCGCCGGGAGCGAAGCCTCCTTTGTGCGTGCGATGAACAAACGCGCTGCCGAGCTCGGTCTCAAGGCAACCTCATTTGAAAATACGACAGGTCTTGATGATACGACTACAAATCATTACAGTTGTGCGGCGGATATTGCGAAAATGTCACGCGAGCTCATCAAGCACGATATAATTCTCAAATACAGCTCCATCTGGCAGGACACCATAAGAGATGGAAGCTTCACGCTTACCAACACCAACAGACTCGTCAGATACTACGACGGCTGCAACGGGCTTAAGACCGGCTCTACCGACAAGGCGGGCTATTGCGTATCCACTACCGCTAAACGCGGCAATATGCAGCTTATTGCCGTGATTATGGGGGCTAAAACGCGTGATTCGAGAAATGCGTCCGCACGAGCGCTGCTTGACTTTGGCTTTGCGAATTTTGCTTTTTATGAAAGTGAAAAGAAATTCATCGAGAACGTTCCCGTTTTGTGCGGCACGAGCGACTTTGTGCCAATCGTTTGCGGCGAGTTTTACGCTGTGATCGATAAGGCAAAGCTCTCCGAGGTAGAGCTTGTTTATGAGATTCCCGAAAACATTTCGGCTCCCGTAGCAGAAGGGCAAAGCATTGGCAAAATAATATACAAGCTTGACGGGGAACAGATAGGCGAATGTGATATTTTAGCAGGAGCGGATGTCGAAAAGATAAATCTTTTGGGGATATTCTGGCGTATTATTACAAGAATTATCTGCGGATGAGATTTTTCCTTAGTTTCCTATTGAAATTCTGTATAAAATGTAGTATAATATTTTTGAAGATAAACCGAACGTTATTTATCACAAAAAGAGAGGAAAGTTAAATGGCACTTAAATTAAACGACAAGTTTTTAAACGGATTCGTGAGTGAGCACGAGCTCTCTTACATGCAGCCCTTTGCCGAGGTTGCCTATTCGCTGCTTAAATCCCACAGCGGTCAGGGCAACGATTTTCACGGCTGGGTGGACCTTCCCGTAAATTACGATAAGGAAGAGTTTGCGAGAATAAAGATTGCGGCAGAGAAGATAAAGAAGAACTCCGATATCCTCGTCGTCATAGGAATAGGCGGCTCTTATCTCGGCGCGCGCGCGGCAATCGAGTTCGTTAAGAGCCCGATATACAATAATCTCAAAAAGGATACCCCGGATATATATTTTGCGGGCAACAACATCTCTGCTACGGCGCTCACAGAGCTGCTTTCTATTTGCGAGGGCAAGGATATTTCAGTGAACGTTATTTCGAAATCGGGAACTACCACAGAGCCCGCTATCGCGTTCAGAGTCTTCAAATCGCTTCTCGTTGAAAAGTACGGCGAGGAAGGCGCGAAAGACAGAATATTCGTAACCACCGACAAGGCTCGCGGTACTCTCAAAAAGTTCTCTGATGAGGCAGGATATGAAACCTTCGTCGTACCCGATGACGTTGGCGGAAGATATTCGGTTCTTACAGCGGTAGGTCTTCTCCCTATCGCCGCCGCAGGAATTGATATCGACGCTATGATGCGTGGCGCAGCCGATGCCCGTGAAGCATACTCGAACTCAGATATCAATAGTAACGACGCGCTCAAATACGCAGCACTCAGGAACATTCTTTACAGGAAGGGAAGAACTACCGAAATTCTCGTTGGCTACGAGCCGTATCTCCTTATGCTTAACGAGTGGTGGAAGCAGCTTTACGGCGAGAGCTCCGGTAAGGACGGTAAGGGTCTCTTCCCGGCGTCTGTAATATTCTCAACCGACCTTCATTCGCTCGGTCAGTATATCCAAGAGGGAGTTCGCAACCTCTTCGAAACAGTTATAAGCGTTAAGGATTCGGGGGCTCAGTTCACAATTCCCAACGACCCTCAAAACGTTGACGGACTCAATTTCATCTCGGGCTGCGAGCTTGACTACGTAAATAAGACCGCAATGCTCGCAACTCTTATGGCACACAAGGACGGCGGAGTTCCCAACGTTCTTATAGAGCTTGACGACCGCACGGCGTACTCGTTTGGATATCTCGTTTATTTCTTCGAGTTTGCTTGTGCTATGTCCGGTTATATGCTCGGTGTGAATCCCTTTGACCAGCCCGGCGTTGAGGCATATAAGAAGAATATGTTCGCGCTTCTCGGCAAGCCCGGGTACGAGGATATGAAAATTGCACTTGAAAAAAGGCTTTCCGATATGTAAATTATTCTCTTAATTGTGAATATTTTACAAATTGTATTTTTCCTTGAGAATTTTAGACTAAAACTATTGATTTTTAATCAATTTTAGTGTAGAATATAGACAAGGGATGTTTATATCTCAAAAAGGAGGAAATCAAAATGATTAAAATGTTCATTGGAAGCAAAGGCTCCGGAAAAACCAAGACCCTCATCGAGCTCGTTAATTCTGCAGTCGAAACGTCAAAGGGCAACGTGGTTTGCATAGAAAAGGGCGATAAGCTTATTCACGATATTACATATAAGGCAAGACTTATTGACACCGATTTTTACGCCGTAAACGATGCTGAGGCACTTTGTGGCTTCATCGCGGGCATACTTGCCTCCAACTCGGATATTACCGACATCTTCGTTGACTCTGCACTCAAGATTTGCGGCGATGACGTTGTAGCATTTACAAAGGTGCTCGGTAAGCTCGATAAGATCACCAAGGACGTTAACCTTGTCATGACCGTCTCAATTGCGGTTGACGAGTGTCCCGAGGCTATCAAGGCATACACCTGATATGTTTACCCTAAAGCGGCTGCTTCGGCAGCCGCTTTTCTTTTTGATTCACAAAACAGGTTCTTGTTCATAGAATAATAGCAGGTATAGGCTTTGCTGTACCGGAATTATAATTGCATAAGGAATGGTCATAACAATGCAAGAAAACAGAAACGCAACGCTCGGCGGCCGCAGTGACGGTCGCGGTACCGTTTGCATAGACACCAAAAGAGTTCTGGACTGCTGTCGTGACAGAGATTGCTTTGAGGATGTAAGAGTGTATCTCACGCCCGCCGCTGAGGAGATTCTTGCTGCCGCGAACAACGTCAGAACTCGCTCTGCGAGCCTTCTCTGGGCATACGTCGGAGTTAATGAAGTACCGTTCAACTGCGGATTTTATCAGATAGTCGTTCGCTACTACATTAAGGTCGATTTTGAGGCGTGTCTTGGAGTTGGCAGAAGCCAATGCTTCTCGGGAATAGCCGCAGTAGAAAAAGAGGTTGTTCTTTACGGTGGGGAAGGGAAAGCCGTAACCTTCACCTCGGGTCCCGCGAACAATTATTGCAGCATGGGCGACCTTACAACCGCAGGCTCTAATGAGCCGATAGCAGTCGTTGAGACGGTTGAGCCGGTAGTGCTCGGCACAAAGGTTACCGAATGCGGCTGCCCCTGTCCCTGTGGCGAATATATCGACCTGCCGGAGAACGTGAGATGCTGTATTGACGGCGAGCTTGTTACAGGCACCGACGGCCCGAGAATCTATGTCTCGATAGGCATTTTCTCGGTAGTAAGAATCGAGCGCCCCGCACAGCTTCTCATCCAGGCAACCGATTACAGCGTTCCAGATAAGGAATGCCCCTGCGTTACCAACGATAACCCCTGTGCACTATTCCAAAACATTGCCTTCCCCGTATCGCAGTTCAGAGGCACAGACTGCTGCGATGATGACACAAGAACGCCTCAAAAGGGTGGCTGTGGATGCGGTAACAAAGGTTAAAATCAAAAAACTGCCCGTTAATTTCGGGCAGTTTTTTGATTTTGCCGCATAATTTCATACGCAAACATGGTAGTTGCGGACGCCGCAGAAAGCGAGGCTGCAAAATCGCGGCCATAGTTAATCCTGACACGAATATCGGCTAAATCGAGTAGACCTCTTGAAATCCCCCTGCGTTCACCGCCGACTACAAGAAGCAGCGGGCAGTGAAGCTCACACTCTCCGAGAACATTATCACATCTTTCATCGGCACATACGATTTTGTAGCCGTTTTTCTTAAAAATTTTTGCGGCATTAATAGGCTCTGCCTTGAAAATCTCAAACATCTCCGACGCCCCGGCTGAGCTGCGAGCGACAACCCCCGCGGCGCTCATCCAATTGCGTTCTGCAAGAATTACACCGGTGCACCCCATAGCATAGAGAGAGCGCAGGGAATATCCGAAGTTATATGGGTCCTCAATGCCTTGTATCATAACGTAAAACCCATCGGGAGCAAGGCTCGTTTTTTCGTCAAGACAGGGAAGCGCGCGCTCGCCCGTTATTGCCAATATACCGCCATGTGAATTGCCAAGCGTTAGCTTTTCAAGCTCCTGAGCTGTAGCTTCATTTACACAAAATCCGTACTTTTCGGAAATTGCTTTGAGATAGCCGATTTCCTTTGAAATCTTTGACATTCTCGCGCCGTCAAAGAGTATTTTTTCTATTTTTCTATTGTTAATTTTAGCATCTATGCCACGAAGAATCGCTCTTACCGAGGTCATTCCCTCAAAGACCGTTGAATCTGTGAACTTTATTTCTTCCTTTTGCATTTTGAAAATATACCCTTCATATACTTAAACAGGATTAAATTTTGATATTCAAGAGGAATAACATATGAACAATCTATACGGTACGGACAGACCCGAAATTCTTGGTGAATATGTTATCGAGACAGGTGCAACCGTACGGGCAACCGCACAACGTTTTGGCATAAGCAAAAGCACGGTACATAAGGATTTGGCTCATAAATTAAGGAAAATCAATCCGTCGCTTTACAGCGCTGTCAAGGATATCCTCGAGCACAACAAGTCGGAAAGACACATAAGAGGCGGAGAAGCTACGCGCAAAAAATATCTTGAAAAAAAGCGAAGAAATGCAAAAGACTGAAAATCGGGCAGGGAACCACCCTGCTCCGTTTTTCATATGCGCTTCCCGAAATTCCACTAAAAGCCTCTTTAAGATAATTATAACGCAAAACAGTGCAATTTTCAAGTACTAATTATCGGCTTTGAAGGAATTTATCGATTTATATTCATTCCCCATAATAAAAGAATTTCACAATATCTGCCGTGTACAGCCGTAAAGCACCTATTTCGGCTGAAACCGCTACCCTAAATTATACAAAATTTGGAGTTTTGTCTGCAAGCAATCGGAAGGGAAACGAGCAGAGAACTGAGCTTGCCGACCATAGAGGATATAACGGCGCAGGCAAGGGAAGAAGCTGCGAGGCTTCCCAACACACCGCTTCCATACAAAACTCGGGCGGTGGTGGAATTTTGTATCCGTAACGAGGACACGATGGAGCGTAGCGACCCGCAAGTGGCTACGGACTCGTAATTTAGGCACTAAAACACGGCAAGTGCGCTATGAACGGCAAGCAGGTACATTGGAGTACCCCTAAAAGCCGAATGTCGAGTAGGGAAGCCTATGCGCCCTCTAAATGGGGGTGCGTGGCTGACTTGCCGACATCGGCTCGTAGGGAACTATTCCCTGCACACACACGCATATATATATTACTTGACTAAGTAACATAAATCGGTACTTTGAACCCAAGCACAGCGAGTGCGCAGAAGTCCTGCAACAGATTGTAAAGTCTGATACAAGCCTCTCAACAAGTCCCAGAGTTTACAATATGTTCGTGGAGTTATGAAGCGAGTGCATACAATGGAAAAGCGGTAGGAAACACAAGTGTGGCTTCCTACCGATGTCAACCCATTATGCAATGAACTGTGAGAGCCGTAGTATAATAAGGCTCTACAATGCGGAAAAATTCCACTGTCCATAATAAAAGAATTTCACAATATCTGCCGTGGACGTCTGTAAATCGCTTATTTGGGCTGAAACCGCTACCCTAAATTATACAAAATTTTGATTTTGTATAATTTCTCTTAGATTTCAAACACCTCCCCTTCTTAGAATGTAATTTTGAAAATTATTAAATTTTTGCCGTTTTTTACATTTTGCTTGCAAAGCACCGCAGGATATGGTATAATAGACGTAGTTCACTTTTTGTTATTCATATTTTGGAGGAAATACATATGAGAATGCGTGTTCTTACACAAACCAGCAAGGGAAAGCTCCTTGCTATCGCAGATCAGGTAACAAAGCTTATAGAGGCTGATAAGGCTACCGACGTTATTATGCCCGCTTATCCTTGCGACGGAGAGCGACTTATCGTTATCGTTGCAACCGCAAAGCCCAATATGCCCGACAGCTTCTGCCGTTTTATGCGCTCGCTTAAAAAAAGCGTCACGGCAAATATCGCTTTTATAATCGACGGAACGCCCGAGAATGCAGCACAGATAGTAGAGATGGCAAAAACCAACAACTCGAACGTTTTGGAGGACAAAATCCTTTATGTTGAGGGGGGACTTCCCTTCAAGTTCCTTAGAAAGGTTACTCCTGAGGAAGCTGCAAAGGTTGAGGCTTGGGTTGCTGATATCAGAGCGAATCTTGCTTGAACACTTCCCTATTTCAAAGAATCCGACTTTTGTCGGATTCTTTGCTTTTTTATAAATACTTATTGACTTTTATCCTCTCCTGTGATAATATTAGATTACAGATATAGTATCTGTAATTTTCGATGAAAGGTTATAAAAAAATGAGCAACTTAAAAGCAGGATTCGGACGTGCGAACATCACTCCTCCGCTTGGCATTGGCGTGTGCGGATATTACATACCGAGAAAAGCAGAAAAAATACTTGATGAGCTGTATGCATCGGTGCTAACTCTCTCCGTAGGAGACAAAACCGTTGCATTTGTCGGTCTTGACGCTATTCTTATAGCAAGAGTTGACTGCGACGATATCAGAGCATACGTAAGCGAGGTTACAGGACTTGACGAAAACGCAATATTTATTGCTTGCTCGCACTCGCATACTGCTCCCTATTTCCAGTACAAAAGCGCCGCTATGGTTAAGGACTCGTCTGACGAGATGGTTCTTAACTATTTCGTGTCCTCAAAATTCAAGATTGCAGGTGCTGTTAAGACAGCTCTTGACGATATGAAGCCTGCAAAGATAGGCTACGGTGTTGGTAACGCACCGAGAATTTCCTTTAACCGCCGCTTCAGAATGAAGGACGG